>NZ_JBQOUX010000035.1:50667-59027 GCF_052216785.1 Streptomyces sp. JW3
CTCATGCGTGACATCCACGGCCACCCGCAGGGCCTCCGGCGCGTTGCCGGAGACACCGTCCACCGTGATCGACGACTGGGCCGTTCCCGGATCGGGTATGACGTGGACCCCATCGTTGAGGAGGGTCGACCGCCGGGGCTTCGCGACCGGATCGGGGTCCGGTTCACCGAACGCCTCGCCGATGTCGATACGGGGGGTGCTGGCACCCGTGTACGCGATGGGCTTGCCGGTGGCTTTCAGCAGCGATTCGAGTGACGCGACGCTCTTGCCCGGATGCGCCTCCCGGAGCACCGCCAGGGCACCCGTCACGTGCGGAGCCGCCATCGACGTCCCGTTCTTCGAGGCGTACCCGTCACCGGGAACGGACGAGACGATGCCGGTGCCGGGAGCGAAGACATCCAGCAGTGCACCCCGGTTGGTGAAAGAGGACAACTGGTCGTCGTCGGTCGTCGAGCCGACCGTGATGGCGGAGCCGACGCAGCCCGGGGCGTTCACCGCGTCGCCGTAGCCGTTGTTGCCGGCCGCGACCACGGTGGCTACGCCGTCGGCCAAGAGAGCCTCGATGGCCAGTGCGCGGGGATCACCGTCGCAGGCGGTGGCATATCGGCCACTGCCGAGGCTGAGGTTCGCGGCAACAACCGGTACGCCGGACTGTTCGAATTCCAGCACCTTCTCCAGCGCCGCGATCTGCGCACTGGTGAAGCTGAGCACGCAGGGCGTGGCGCCGGTGCCGCAGTAGGCCTCGGAGGTGAACTTGCTGAAGACCTGGATGGCCACGATGTCGGCGCCGGGGGCCACACCGGACGCGGGTGCTCCGGTGATGCCGGTGCCGTCACCAGCGGCGATACCGGCCACGTGGGTTCCGTGCTGGCATGCGGCAATGGCCGCGCACTCCCCGGCCGCGGCGTCGGCGGTACCTGGTCCTTCTTCCTCGTCCTCGCCGTCGGGGCACAGGCTGGAGGCGGAGTAGTCGGCGTCGGCCGGGGAGATGCAGGCCTCGGCGACTACCCGGTCACCGAGGAACGGATGGCTGGTGGCGACGCCGGTGTCCAGGATGGCCACCGCGCTGCCGGCACCGGTCATACCGGCCGCCGCGGCCCGGTCGCCCCCGATGAGGGGAACGCTCTGGTCCAGACTCGGTGGGACGGGCGTGTCCTCGGTGACACTGACCACGCCGGGCTGGGCCGCGAGGGTGTCCAGGCCCGCACCGTCCACCTTGAGGGTGACAATCGGCAGGCTGCGGAACGTCTGCAGGGTCTCACCGGCGGTTGCCGCGCTGGACAGGTCCGTGCGGTTCCCGGTGACGACGTTGACGCGGACCGTGCCGCCGTCGGCGGTCGCGTCGTACAGCGGCGGGTCGACGGGATCATTCGCCGCTTCGGCCGCCGCGAGGGAGCTGACGGGCGTGGTGGCGTGAGCCGGCAAGGCGCCGAGGTACACGGCGATCACCGTTGCGGCGATCACCGGCCATATCGGTCTTTTCAATTTCTCTCCATGGAAAAGCGGAGGACGGGCACAGCGGCGCCCGAAGGAATTGAGCGTGACGGAAGGCCGGATGGACGGGAATCGCAATCCGGCCTTCCTGCGTTTCACACGCGGGTCTTCAGTGGTAATGCCGACGGTCAGGTCGCATTCGCGCCGCTCTTCGCCCGGCCGAACACCGTCACCGCCGCGTAGTACAAGTTCGCGGCGGAACGGCAGGGGCTCTTGATCCAGTAGCCGTTGCAGGTCTTGGTGTAGAGGGACGTCCAGAAGACGCCGTCCACGGCGAAGCCCTTGTTGCGGGACAGGTACTTGTAGTAGCCCTTGTAGGAGTTGCCGATGGTGCCGTAGCCGTAGTCGTGCTGGTCACAGGCGGGACGGAAGTCATAGCCCAGGGGCCGGTCCGGAGCGCTGGTGCAGTGATCGTGGTTGATGCCGCGCACCTTGGTGCCGTTCGGCAGCTTCTTCCACACGGGTGAGTGCCAGCCGTAGTGCGCCACCTTCGTGGTGCAGCCGGACTTCGTGTAGTACACCCAGCTCGTCGCGGTGTTGCACTTCGCCGGGTACGACTGTGGCCCCGACAGGTCCTCGTCCACGAACTCCGAGGCGGGCGGCGCGTCGGTGAGGGTGGCGTCGGGGTCCGAGGCATCGCCGTCGACCGTGTCGCCCGGCGTCGGGACCGCCTCCCCGACCGGGGTGACACCCGGGAGCGCGGATCCCGCCGAGAAGTCCAGGTGCCAGTCGCCGCTGATCGGCGAGGTGATGTCGGAGAGCCGGTCGGTGGTGTCGTAGGAGTAGGTGGCCTGCGGCTCGCTCGACTCAACCGGATTGGTCACGGTGCGCAGCAACCCGGACGAGTCGTAGGCGTACCGTGCGAGGGTCTGCGTGGTTGCTCCCTCGGTGACGGTGATGTCCTTCACCTGGCCGGCGTAGTCGCCGATCGAGGAGGCCGTGGCCGTGGTCGCGTTCGCGTAGGTGATCGTGGTGGACGTCGCCAGCTTCTCACCGAAGGCCGGGTCCGTGATTCCGGCCACGCGCCCCTGGGTGTCGTACTCGACGTCGGTGGCGTAGACGTTGCTGCCGACGCTGGTGACCCGCCACGTGTCGGCGCCCGTGCCGGCCTGCTCCCACTCGTAAGTGGGTTTGAGGTCCGCCGCCGGGATCGGCTCGCCCGACTCGTCGGTGAATGTGTCGTCCCCGCTCTCCGTCGCGGCCAGGTCCACACCGATGACCTCGACGATCGACGTCTCCAGACTGCCCGTCGCGTCATTCCACCGGGAGGTCTCGGTGATCTGGGACCCGTCGGAGGTCACGTAGTTCTTCACGCCGCCGCCGTTCGGGAAGTCGACGCTGGACTTGAGCTCGTACCGGAGTGTCTCCTCGGCGCCCAGATCGGTCACCAGGATGGTGTCTCCCTGCTGTTCCAGTGTTCTGTTGAGCTGGCCGCCGACGAACTCCGCTTCCCAGCTGGGGCCGAACACGCCCATGTCGGTACGGGTGTCCGGAGCGTCCTCGGGCGAAGCGACTCCGTCGGCCTGAGCACTCACCGAGTGCCGACGGTTGGCAACGATGCCGGCCACATCGCTTTCGGTCACCTCGAAGGTCTGGGTCTCCGAGTAGTACTGGCCGGGGCCGACATCCTGGACCGTCCCCTCCGCCAGCGGTTGGTCGATGGCCTCCGCCGCCACCGCTTGCTGCTGCGGAAGGAGCAGCGAAAGGCCGAGCACGGCGACGACAGGCAGCGCAGTTCTGCGCACAGGTCCCCCCTCATGGGAATCAGGTCGCTTGATCGCCTCGGACCTTAAAGGGCGGGTGATCACATCCGCCAGATCATGTAAAAAAGGGGGCAGCATTCCGTCCTGGTTGCAGCAGTGAAAAGCGCCGTCCTCACTCGTCGAAGG
The DNA here is from genome assembly GCF_052216785.1 of Streptomyces sp. JW3. NCBI lineage: Bacteria > Bacillati > Actinomycetota > Actinomycetes > Kitasatosporales > Streptomycetaceae > Streptomyces > Streptomyces sp. JW3. The sequence continues at coordinate 54,051 of NZ_JBQOUX010000035.1, forward strand.
TGCAGCAAGCGAGGAAAACGCTTTTACGCCACGCATGGCTGGAACGATGAGGAACGAATCCGGCGAGATACCGGCAATGCCGTTTGCGGCACCACCCGCTCCCTCGATTCCGCGGTGGGTTCACGCCACCCGGCAGGCCATGTGCCGAAATCGAAGACCACCGATGGACCGCACTGACAGTAGCCGTCCGTTCACGCCCGGGAAGCGGAACATGGCCCTCGACATCCGAGTGATCCAGATCACTCCCCAGCGGGACCGCATCCCGAGAAGCGCGACTTCAACCATGAGGAGCGTCACACAGCTACGGGCCCGGAGAAGGAGCGGAGACGTCAGGCGCGGTGCGAACGGGTTCTGACGCGCGGCTGCGATCCCTGACTGCCGTCCGGCCACATCTGCGGCCTCCGCTTGGCTGCCACATCCTCCATCCAGCCGAAGCTGACGATGCAGGTGCAGATGAACATCCACACGATCACCAGGACCGGCCACGGGCTCTCCAGCAGCCACGAGAAGTGCTGCCACATCACGTCGATGTTCCACAGCTGGTCCCACAGGGTCGCGGCCGTGAGGATGCAGATGTTGTGCCAGAGGTAGATCGTGACGGCGCGGGAGTTGAGCAGTGTGATCAGCCGGTCCCAGGGGCGGAGCAAGCGTGGCCATTCCGTCCAAGAGGGGCTGACGTGCAGCAGCAGCATCACCGTGGCGAAGGACCAGAGCGACTGCGCGAACGGGATGTCGTCGAGGTCGTGCCCCGCCTTGAAGCCGTGGGTCAGCGCGTACCAGAGGCCGTAGCCGGCGACGAACGGCACCAGGGAAGGGACGACGTACCGCGGCAGCTTCTTCAGGACGCCCTGCTGGTGGGCCATGCCCAGGATCCAGCAGGCGCCGAACGTGCTGAAGTCGGTGACGGTCGAGTCGATCCGGGTGAACGGGATGTGCACCCAGCCGAACTCCAGCGCGGCGGCCAGCGCGAGGGGCGACAGGATCGTCGGCCAGGGCAGCGCCTTCAGGGCCTTCAGGATGAACGGGGACAGCAGGACGTACCAGAGGTACGCGCGGATGTACCAGAGCGGTCCCGCCAGTTCGGCGGCCCAGTCCTCACCGATGATGTTGTGGACGCCGGGCAGCCCCTCCGCGTACGGCGGGTCGCTGAGCGGCACGATCCAGTACAGCAGGTGGAACCACCACCAGCCGGGGTGGCCCTCCGCGTCCGGCCCCCAGCCCTGGAGCACCATGCCCGTGACTCCGACGGCGCCGAGCAGCCACAGCGGAGGCAGCAGCCGGCGCATACGGCTGCGTACGACCTGCCCGGCCGGACGCTTGAGCGAGCGCGCCATCAGGTTGCCCGCGAGCGCGAACATCACGCCCATCGAGGGGAACACCACCGGGAGCCAGGACCAGCCCATCAGGTGGTAGAAGACGACCCGGAAGAGGGCGACCGCGCGCAGCAGGTCGAAGTAGCGGTCGCGGACGGGTTTGCGCCGCTCGGCCGTGTTCGGGGGCGCGGGCGGGGCCGTGTCGTCCGTGGCGAGAGGCAGGAGGGACGGTGCGCCCGGCGAGGGAGGGACTGTGGTCATCGGACGGGCTCCTGCTTCTCGTTCATGACACGCAGGCTCTGCGACGGAATACCTCCGGGCGCCTCGACGACACCCGTCCGCCGCAGTTTCTGCCAGCGCAGGCGGCCGCCGGTGAGGGCCGTGATCCAGGACTGGAGCAGCACGACGTACATGAGCTGGCGGTAGAGGATCTGCTGCAGGGGCAGCGAGATCAGGTGGGTCATGCGTTCACGGTCCAGGCGGAAGGCGTAGGCCGCGCAGACGGCCTGCAACGCCAGGACGCCCAGCCACGCGCCGATCGTCTTCTCGGTCGGGCCGAAGATGATGCCGTAGAGCAGGAAGATGTCGATCAGTGGCGCGAGCAGCGGGGCCAGCACCATGAACAGCGAGACGAAGGGCAGGCCGACGCGGCCGAAGCGGCCCGAGGGGCCCCGGTCGACGACCGCGCGGCGGTGCTTCCAGATCGCCTGCATGGTGCCGTAGGACCAGCGGTAGCGCTGGGACCACAGCTGCTGGACGGTCTCGGGGGCCTCGGTCCAGGCACGGGCGTTCTCCGCGTAGACGACCTTCCAGCCGTCCCGGTGCAGCGCCATCGTGACGTCGGTGTCCTCGGCGAGGGTGTCGTCGCTCATGCCGCCGATCGGGGTCAGCGCGGTGCGCCGGAACGCGCCGACCGCGCCCGGGATGGTCGGCATGCAGCCCAGCACGTCATACATCCGGCGGTCCAGGTTGAAGCCCATCACGTACTCGATGTGCTGCCAGGCGCCGATGAGGGAGTCCCGGTTGCCGACCTTGGCGTTGCCGGCCACCGCGCCGACCCCCGGGTCGCCGAACGGCTGGACGAGTTCGCGGACCGTGGACGGCTCGAAGACGGTGTCGCCGTCCATCATCACGACGATGTCGTGGCTGGCGTTGGCCAGGCCCCGGTTGAGGGCGGCCGGCTTGCCCGCGTTGAGCTGCCGGATGACCCGTACGTTGGGCAGGCCCATCGCCTCGACGATGCGGGCCGTGCCGTCCGTGGAGCCGTCGTCGACGACGATGATCTCGACCGGGTGGTCGCTGGACATCAGGGAACGCACGGTGTTCTCGATGCACTTGGCCTCGTTGTACGCCGGGACCAGTACCGACACCGGTTCGGTGACCGGCGGGCCCCAGGCGAAGTCGCGGCGCCGCACCCGGCGGGCGTGCACCACGGAGAGCAGCAGCATCAGGCCGAACCGCCCGATGACCAGTGTGCCGATGACCGCGAGGCCGACCACGAGGACGTCCGTGATGTGGTCGGACGCGGCGACCAGGAAGACCCACGCCTTGCCCTTCCACAGGTCGGCGCCGGTGACCTCGGAGTGTGCGCTGGGCAGGTCCAGTGCCTCGGAGAGGTTGTCGAACTGGTAGCCCCGCTGCTGGAGTTCGGGCAGGAACTTGTCCAGCGCCTGGACCGTCTGGTGGCGGTCGCCGCCGGAGTCGTGCATCAGGACGATGGCGCCCTTGCCGCCGTGCGGGGTGGCCCGGCGGATGATCTCGTCGACGCCGGGCTTCTTCCAGTCCTCGCTGTCGGTGTTGTTGACGACGGTGAGGTAACCGCGGGACCCGATGTACTCGGTGACCGGCCAGGACTTGTTGTCCATGGCGTCGGCGAAGGAGGAGTACGGCGGGCGGAAGAGGGAGGTGCGGATGCCCGCCGCGCCGGTCAGCGCCAGCTGGTTCTGCGACAGCTCCCAGTCGATGCGGGACTTCGACTGGTAGGAGAGGTCGGGGTGGTTGAAGGTGTGCAGGCCCACCTCGTGGCCCTCGTCGACCATCCGCTTGACCAGGTCCGGGTAGCGGGAGGCCATCGTGCCGGTGACGAAGAAGACAGCGTGCGCGTGGTGCTTCTTCAGCACGTCCAGGACCTTCGGGGTCCAGGTCGGGTCGGGGCCGTCGTCGAAGGTGAGGACCAGTTCGTGGTCCGGCACGCTCATCGACTCGGTCCGGCCGGCCCGGGTGTCGATCACCGGGCCGCCCTCCAGGATCTTCTCCGGCACCTTGTCGGTGGCGGCGGGCGGCTGTATTCGGTGATCGGCGAGGATCTCGCTGTGCACGTAACCGCGCAGCATGAGCATCGCCATCATCGCGACGAGGACGAGCACCGGCAGGAGCAGGCGCAGCGGCAGACGGCGCCGCCGGGAGCCGCCACGGGCTCCGGGGGCGGCGCCGTGACGACGGGTGCGGGCGGCCATCAGAAGGTGTACTCCACGAGCGGTGAGTCGGGGGCGGGCGCGCCGGATTCGGCGGCGAGGGGAGTCGGGGTGCCTGGGGCCTGGGCGAGGTTGCCGGGGTCGTTGCCGGTGCCCGCGCTGTCGCCGCCGGTGGTCTCGGTCGGGTCGGCCGTGGTGTCGTCGGTCGGCGTCGCCGGGTCGGTCGCGTCGGGGTCCGGTGCGGTGGCCGTGTCGGTCGCGCCGGGCTCGGTCTCGCCGTCGCCCGGCTCGGGCGCGGTCCCCGTGGCGGTCGACTCCGACTGGGTCGCGGTGCCGGACTGCTCGGTCGCCGGGGCGGTGTCCGACGCGGACGCGCCGGTGTCCGGGAGCTGCTCCTCGACGCCGGTGGCGGAGGGCGTGGGGTCCGGGGTGGGGCTGCCGGTGTCGGAGGGGCTCACCGAACCGGTGGGCAGCGGGGTGGTGTCGACCTTGCCGGCCGGTTTGCCGTCCTCCTTGCCCGGTACCGGCAGCCAGGGCGCGTCCGAGCTGCCCGACAGCAGGGTCACCACCATGACCACGGCGTAGACGGCGCAGGCGAGGCCGACGGCTATGCCTATTCGGCGGTAGAGGCGGCTGCGCCGGCCCGACTCGTCGACGAAGACCGGCCGGTCGGCCGCGTCGGCGGACAGCGCCCCGCCCGGCCCGCCCTTGGCCCGGTGCAGCACGCCGTCCCCGAGTTGCACGGCGTCGAGCTGGACGGTCACCTCGTGCGGATCGTGCTGGTCGTGCGCGTCGGCCTCGCCCCTGCCGAGGGCGCCGCCGCCCTCCTGCCAGGGGTCGCGCACCACGGCGGTGCGCAGCACGTCCGTGGCAGCGGTGCCGGCCGGGCCGGCGGCCTTGCGGAACCGGTCCGCGGGGGCGGTCATCGCGGTGGCGGCCCTCGTGGTGGCGGTGGTGGTGGCTGGCCGGGTGACCTTGGGCCATCCGCTCGTCGCGGCGGGCGCGGGGACGGGCGCGGGCGCGCCAGAGGTGGCGGGGGCGGCGGGCAGTACGTCCGTCACGGCGCCGGAATCGGCCGGGGTGGCGGGCGGCAGTACGGCGGTCGGATCGACGGAATCGTGCACGGCCGGTACTACGGCGGTGGCGTCGGCACGGTCATGCACGGCCGGGACCACGGCGGTGGCGTCGGCACGGTCATGCACGGCCGGGACCACGGCGGTGGCGTCGGCACGGTCATGCACGGCCGGGAC
>NZ_JBQOUX010000035.1:59127-67982 GCF_052216785.1 Streptomyces sp. JW3
CACGGCGGTGGCGTCGGCACGGTCATGCATGGCCGGTACTACGGCGGTGGCGTCGGCGGGATCATGCACAGCCGGGACCACGGCCGTCGCGTCGGCGGCGTCATGAACGGCCGGCATCACATCCGTGGCGTCGGAAGCAGTACCGCTTCTGTCACCACCGGCACCGTTCCCGTCCCCACCGACCCCCGCCCGCACCCCGACGTCTCTGCGGAACCAGGACCCCGCGCTCCCCGTCTCCGGAAGCTCCCGCGTCGCCGACGCGGCCTCGGGCCACCCCGGTTGGGCGTCTTTCTGCCAGTTTTCCACGCGCCGCACTTCCCCCCAACGAGCAGGTACCGGGTGCGCCGCGACTCCGAGCACCTGCCGAGCGAACCAGGCCCCCACCGGGTTCGAGCGCCCCCATTACCACACAGTGCTCAGGTGACGAATGTAGCGCACAGGCAGACGGTGTGTCGGCCAGGTGCCGATTGTTGAGACGCCCACACCCCGCCCACACCCCAGCGTCAGACCGTCATCACCTCCGCGTCACTGTCCGGAATCCATCCCTCGGCGGGCCGCCGCAGCCACCCTTCCGCCGCGGCGAGCGCCCGCGCCGCCCGCCGCAGCGCCCGCAACCCCGGATGCACCAGCCCCTTTCGCCAGACCAAGGAGACCGGCGACAGCGGCACCGGATCGACCAGCGGCCGCACCACCGTCGCCGGCATGGCCGGAAACCCCGTCACGGCGAGCACCGGGTGCCGCGTCTTCGCCATCAGCCGTTCGAACTCCTCTTCGCCGACCGCAAGCGGGGCCGGGGGCGCCAGCGCGATGCCGCGTCCCTCGAAGAGGCGACGGGCGAGGTCGGTCCACTCCGGCGTACGGTCGTTGCCGGCCCCGGCGTACACCGTCTCGCCCGCCAGCGCGGCCACCGGCACCTGAGCCAGCGGCGCCAGCGGGTGGTCCACGGGCAGCAGCACCGCCATCGCCTCGTACCGCACCGGCTGCTGCTCCAGACCGGCCCGCAGCGCCGGCGCCAGACCGGCGAACCGTCCGAAGGAGACGTCCAGCCGCCCCGCGAGCAATTCGGCGGCGGCCCAGGTCAGCCCGCTCTCGTAGCGGGCCATCAGCTCCAGTTCGGGGACGAGCGCGCGGGCCCGGTGCAGTACCCGGCGGCCGGTGGCCAGCCCCGGCGAGTTGAGGTCCACCAGCAGCGGACGGGCCGGCCCGAAGGCGGCCAGCAGGTCGTCCTGCGCCTGGAGCACCCGGCGGGCGTACGGCAGCAGCCGCGCACCGTCGGCGGTGAGGGTCACCTGCCGGGTGGAACGGACGAACAGCTCGGCGCCCAGCTCCCGTTCGAGCCGCCGCACGTCCCGGCTGAGCGCCTGCTGGGCGACGTAGAGCCGGTGTGCGGCACGGGTGAAGTGGAGTTCCTCGGCGACGGCGACGAAGCCGCGCAGCAGGCGCGGATCGAGGTGACTGGGAACGGGCATCCGGCGAATCTACAACGAGAGTGCGTGAATCGGTGCGCGGAAGGTGTTGGACCCCACGGCCGGCGTCGGGCGACGGTACTGCCCATGCCGCAACCGACCGCGCCCCGCACCCCCGACCGCCCCGACCACCCCGCCCCCGTCCTGATGGCCGTCACCACCGACAGCCTCGTCACCGCCGACAGCCTCGTCACCGCCGACCTCCGCCCCCGCACCCAGACCTGCTCCCGCCCCCACACCCGGGATCGCCCGCCCGGCCCGTACCGCCGGCTCCTCGCCGTCCCCGGCGCCCGCGCGTTCACCGCCGGGAATCTCGTCGCCCGGCTCCCGCAGGGCATGTTCAGCGTCAGCGCGGTCGTCATGATCGCCGGGACCCGGGACTCGTACGCCCTGGCCGGCGCGGTCGTCGCGACCGGGCTGGCGGTGTCCACGGTGGTCGCCCCGCTGATCGCCCGGCTCGTCGACCGGCACGGGCAGGCCCGGGTGGCGCTGCCCGCCGCCCTGGTCGCCGTCCTCGGCTCGCTCGCCCTGGTGCTCTGCGTCCGCCGGGGCGCCCCGGACTGGACCCTGTGCGCCGCCCAGGTGGCCACCGCCGCGACCCCCAACACCGGCGGCATGGCCCGAGCCCGCTGGAACCACCTGCTGCGCGGCGACCCGGCCGCCCTGCACACGGCCAACTCCTTCGAACAGGCCACCGACGAGCTGTGCTACCTGCTCGGCCCGGTGCTGGCGGCCTTCGTCTGCACGGCGTTCTTCCCGGAGGCGGGCACGCTGGTCGCGGCGGCGCTGCTGCTGGGCGGCATGCTGCTGTTCACCGCCCAGCGCGCCACCGAACCGCCGGTCCGCCCCCCGGCGTCCGCCGGGAAGGCCCCGCTGCGCGCCCCCGGCATCCCCCCGCTGCTCGCGGTGTGCCTGGCGACGGGCGCGGTGTTCGGGTCGATGGAGGTGGTCACCATCGCGTTCGCGGACGCGCAGGGCCACCGGTCGGCCGCCGGTGCGGTACTGGCGTTCCAGGCGGCCGGTTCGGGCGTGGCCGGGCTGCTGTTCGGGACGCTGCGACTGTCCGGGCCGGCCCGCACCCGGCTGCCCTGGTGCGTCGCGGCGATGACCGCCCTGCTGACCCTGCCGCTGCTCGCGGCGGCCGGCACCGGATCACTGCCGCTGCTGGCCGGCGCCCTGCTGCTGGCCGGGATGGCGACCGCCCCGACGATGGTCACCACGATGACCCTGGTCCAGCAGCGCACCCCCGAGGGCCGCCTCAACGAGGGCCTGACGCTGGCGGTCACCGGCCTGCTCGGCGGCATCGCCGGCGGCAGCGCGCTCGGCGGCTGGACGGTGGAACACCTCTCCGCCACGGCCGGCTACGGCATCCCGGTCACCGCCGCCGCGGTGGCGCTGCTGCTGGCCCTGGCGGCGGCGGCCGGCTCCCGCGGGCCCCTGGAGCCGCGCCTGGCCCATTGACGCCGACACACCCGGCACCGCCGGCGGCAGCGCACTCGGCACCACCGCGGCACCGCACTCGGCGGCTGAACGGTGGAACACTCGGCCGCCATGGCCGGCTACGGCCGCCGCGACGACCCTGCTGCCGGCACCGACGACGACACCCGGCCCCCACGCACCGCAACCGCCGCGCCCGACCCATTGACGCCGGTGCCCACCGCGCCTACCTTCCTCCGTCCAAGCGCTCCGACCCAAGCGCTCCGACGCCCCCGGAGGAACCGACCATGCCGGCAGCCCGCTGATGGTCAGCATCACCGACGTGGCCCGCCGGGCCGGCGTCTCCCCCAGCACCGTCTCCTACGCGCTCAGCGGCAAGCGCCCGATCTCCGCGGGGACCCGGCGGCGCGTCGAGGCGGCCGCCCGCGAACTGGGCTACCGCGCGCACCCCGGCGCCCCCACCGGCGTACTGGGGCTGCTGCTCCCGCTGGGTCCCGGGGCCGGGCCGCCGGACCCGGCGGGCCGCGCGCTGTCCGTGGTCACCGCGGCCCGCGCGCACGGCCACGACGTACTCCTGATCACCCGCGACTACGACGGCCTCGCCCGCGAGGACGGCGACCGCACCCGCGAGGACGACGGCCGCACCCGCGACGGCCGCACCCGCGAGGACGACGACCGGGCCGCGCACCGCATGGCGGACGCGCTGATCGTGACCGATGTGGGGCTGCGCGACCCCCGGCTGCCGGCGCTGCGCGGCCGCCCCGCCGTACTGCTCGGTCTGCCCGCCGAACCGGCCGGGCTGACCTGCGTCGACCTGGACTACCGGGCGGCCGGTGAGCGGTGCGCGGTGCGGCTGGCGGAGCTGGGGCACCGGGTGGTGGCGTTGGTCGGCGCGGCGCCGGAGGTGTACGCCAGGGGGACCGCGTCCGCGCACCGGGTGGTCCGGGGCTTCACGGCCGCCGCCGCCCGCGCCGGGCTGACCGCGTCCGTGCACCCGAGCGCCACCGGGCCGGACCGGGCCCGGGACACGGCCGGACGGCTGCTGCGGCTGCGCCCGGCGCCCACCGCCGTGGTCGTCCACAACGAGCCGCTGCTGGCCCCGCTGATCGACGCCTTCGAGCGGCTCGGCCGCCGTATCCCCGACGACCTCTCCGTCGCCGCGATCTGCCCGGACGAGGTGGCCCTCGCGCCCCGGTCCCCGGTCACCTCGGTCACGGTGCCGACCGCCGAGCTGGGCGCCCGGGCGGTGGCCCTGGCGGTACGGGAGATCAGCGGCCCCGCCGCACCCGGCGTACACCTGCTCCCGCCGCGTCTGACCGAGCGTTCGAGCACTGCCCCGGCATGACGAAGGCCCCGCCGCCCGAGGGCGACGGGGCCTTGGCCCACATGGGAATTGTGGAGATGGCGGGAATCGAACCCGCGTCCAACGGTGCGGAATCAGGGCTTCTCCGTGTGCAGTCCGCTTCGATTTTCTCAGCCCCGGAGATCACGCGGACAAGTCTCCGACGGGCTCAGTCACTGTTTGGTTTCCCTCTTCACCCCGTGACCGGGATCAAGGTTTAGTCCCCTAGCTGATGCCAGGATCCGGGTCGGGAACAGCCCCGGGCTGACACTCCCTTAGTAGGAGGCTCGCTTCGCTACCTGAGATCAGGCAGCGAGGGCGAAGGCCTGCTGGGAGGAATCGCGCTTGGTGTTGGCGATTATTTTTTTCGGCCTGTGGTTTACGAGATCATGGCCGCTTCCTCGACACGCTTCCCCTGCTTCGACAGCCGCTGTCGAAACCGATCATCCCCATGTTGCTGTGTTTAATTTACAACAGTTCAAGCAGCGCACCGTCCAAGCGGTGCAGGTGCCATCGTACGTGACCAACGCACGACCGTGCCAGCTTATTCCGGCGGCTCAGCCCCGCTCCCGGCGCTTGATCGCCGAGATGGTCCGCTCCGCCTCCCGCCGGTCCTGCTTCTCGCTCAGCGTCTGGCGCTTGTCGTACTCCTTCTTGCCGCGCGCCAGGGCGATCTCCGCCTTGGCCCGGCCATCCTTGAAGTACAGGGCGAGCGGGATGATGGTGTGCCCGGTCTCCTGCGACTTGGCCTCCAGCTTGTCGATCTCCTCCCGGTGCAGCAGCAGCTTGCGCTTGCGGCGCGCGGAGTGGTTGGTCCAGCTGCCCTGGTGATACTCGGGGATGTGGGCGTTGTGCAGCCACGCCTCGCCCCCGTCGATCTGGACGAACCCGTCGGTCAGCGAGGTCCGGCCCTCCCGCAGCGACTTGACCTCGGTGCCGCTGAGCACCATCCCGGCCTCGTAGGTGTCGATGATCGCGTAGTCGTGCCGGGCCTTCTTGTTCTGGGCGACGATCTTGCGCTTGCCGCCCTTCTCGCCGTCCCGGCCCTTGCCGCCCCCGCCGCCGCCCTGCTTGGGCTGGGACTCCTTCGGTACGTACATTCCCTTGCTCATAGTCCGCCCATTTTCGCACTACGCAGGGGGGCCGGGGGAAGTCGATTACCTGACCGGCGCGGTCAGCGCCCCAGACCGCTCAGCAGCGCCGCCGCCCGGTCCACGGCGCCGGTCCGGTCCGGGTCGATCTCCAGGTCCGGGGTGATGCCGGTGCCGTCGACGCCGCGCCCGGAGGGGGTGCGGTAGTGGCCGACGGTCAGTTCGGCCACCGAGCCGCCGGGCAGCCGGCTCGGCATCTGCACCGAGCCCTTGCCGAAGGTGCGGGAGCCCACCACGACCGCCCGGCCGCGGTCCTGAAGGGCGCCGGTGAGCAGCTCGGCCGCGCTCATCGTGCCGCCGTCGACGAGCGCGACCAGGGGCCTGGCGGTGTCGCCGCCGTCCTTGGCGTGCAGGGCGCGCTGGTCGCCGTCGATGTCGTAGGTGGCGACCAGGCCGCCGTCGAGGAAGGCGGAGGCCGCGGTGACCGCCTCGGTGACCAGCCCGCCGGAGTTGCCGCGCAGGTCGAGGACGACACCGGCGCCGGACGGCGTGTCGCGGACGGCGGCGCGGACCCGGTCGCCGACGCCCTTGGTGAAGGAGCTGATCCGCACGACGCTCGCGCCGCTCGCCAGCCGGCGCACGGTCACCGGCTGGGTGCTCAGGCTGGCCCGGCGTACCGTCTCGGTCCACGCGCGGGTGCCGCGCGCCAGGCCGAGCCGGACGGTGCTGCCGGCCGCCGCGTCGGTGGCGTCGCCGCGCAGCAGCGAGACGACCTCGGTGACGGGCCGCCCGTCGACCCGCTCGCCGTCGACGCTGCGTAACCGGTCCCCCGCGCGCACCCCGGCCGCGGCGGCGGGCGAGCCGGGCCGGACCTTCGTCACCTCGATGGCGCCGCCGCGCTCCCGGCGCGCGGACAGCCCGACGCCGGTGTACCGGCCGTCGAGGGCCTCCTCCAACTCCGCGTACTCGCCCTGGGAGTAGACCGAACCCCAGCGGTCGCCGCTGCGGCTGACCGCGCGCTCGGCGGCCTCCACCGGGGACTTGCCGTCGGCCATCGCCTCGGCGGCCGCCCGCGCCACCTCCCGGTCCGCGCCGGCGGCCGCCGCCGGCCCGGCGGGACCGGCCGTACGGGCCGCTCCGGACGTTTCGCCCGCCGCGTTCCGGTCGGCTCCGGGCAGCGAGCCGGTGGCCGCGCCGGCCACCAGAACACTGGCGAACACCAACGTCAGGGCGGCCCCGTGGCGGACGCGGCGGGGCGGGCAGAACAGGTCTCGACCTGACATGCCGGTGAGTGTAGGACACGGCGAGAGGGCCGCACGGGAGCTTGCCCGTACGGCCCTCTTGTCGTGCGTCACACCTTCAGGTACTTGCGCAGCGCGAAGAACGCGGCCAGCGCCGGCATCAGCACACTCGCGGCCAGGATCAGCGGCAGCTTGGTCAGGACGGCGTCCCAGCCCACGAAGTTGATGAGGGTCAGCTTGTTGGACAGGGCCATGCCGTGGTCGATGGTGAAGTACCGCCCCACGACCAGGAACACGCACGCCAGGCCACCGCCGATGACGCCGGCCACGGCGGCCTCCATGATGAACGGCGCCTGGATGTAGAAGCCGGAGGCGCCGACCAGCCGCATGATGCCGGTCTCGCGGCGGCGGCTGAAGGCGGAGACCCGCACCGTGTTGACGATCAGCAGCAGGGCGACGACCAGCATGAGGACCATGACGCCGAGCGCCGCGCGGTTCATCAGGTTCAGCAGCTCGAAGAGGTTGTCCAGGATGCCCTTCTGGTCCTGCACCGACTGCACGCCGTCCCGCCCGTCGAAGGCGGTCGCGATCACCTGGTACTTCTCCGGGTCCTTGAGCTTGATCCGGTACGACTCCTGCATCTGGTCCGGCGTCAGGGAGCTGGCCAGCGGCGAGTCGCCGAACTGCTCCTTGTAGTGCTTGTACGCCTCGTCCTGCGACTCGTACGTCACGTCCTGGACGACCGACATCTCGTCGAGGTCGGCGAGGATCTGCTTCTTCTGGTCCTCGGTCACCGCGCCCTTGGCGCAGTTGGGATCGGACTCGGCGTCGCTCTTGTTGCAGAGGAAGACGGAGACGTTGACCTTGTCGTACCAGTAGCCCTTCATGGTGTTGACCTGGTCGCTCATCAGCAGCGAACCGCCGAACAGGGCCAGGGAGAGGGCGACGGAGACGATGACCGCGAAGGTCATCGTCAGGTTGCGGCGGAGACCTACACCGATCTCCGAGAGGACGAACTGGGCGCGCATGGCGTCTGCTTATGCCTTTCCGTGGATGCCGGGCGGCTGGGTGTCTCGGTGCTAGTGCTGGTAGCCGTAGACACCGCGCGCCTGGTCGCGGACGAGGCGCCCCTTCTCCAGCTCGATGACGCGCTTGCGCATCTGGTCCACGATGTTCTGGTCGTGCGTCGCCATGATCACGGTGGTGCCCGTCCGGTTGATCCGGTCGAGCAGCTTCATGATGCCGACGGAGGTCTGCGGGTCGAGGTTGCCGGTGGGCTCGTCGGCGATGAGCAGCTTGGGCCGGTTGACGAAGGCCCGCGCGATGGCCACGCGCTGCTGTTCACCGCCGGACAGCTCGCCCGGCATGCGGTCCTCCTTGCCGCCGAGCCCGACCAGGTCGAGCACCTGGGGCACGGACTTGCGGATCTCGCCGCGGGACTTGCCGATGACCTCCTGGGCGAAGGCCACGTTCTCGCCGACCGTCTTGTTGGGCAGCAGACGGAAGTCCTGGAACACCGTCCCCAGCTGGCGGCGCATGTGCGGCACCTTCCAGTTGGACAGACGGGCCAGGTCCTTGCCGAGGACGTGCACCTGGCCGTGGCTCGCCCGTTCCTCGCGCAGGACCAGCCGCAGGAAGGTGGACTTACCGGAGCCGGAGGACCCCACCAGGAAGACGAACTCGCCCTTCTCCACCTCCAGGGAGACATCCCTGAGGGCGGGGCGGTTCTGTTTGGGGTAGGCCTTGGAGACGTTGTCGAATCGGATCACGGGTGCACCACGGGTAGCCGGGGGTAGATGAGCGTGACCATACGCGAAGTGGGTATGGGCCCGCAGTCACCGGTCGGGGTTGCGTCATGGTTGCGCGTTATGTCCGCGTTATCTGGGCGGGCGGTGCGTACACCGTCCTCGGCGGGAGCACGCGCAGCGACGCGCGGAACCTGGCACAGTGGAAGGGGAACGTTCGCGGTGCCGCGGGCGTTGTGGGTAGGTGGAGACCGGTGCTAGGAGGGCGAGCGCATGACGTACGACCGGTTGGTGTGCGCGAACTGCGCGGCGCCCGTGAGCGAGGGCCGCTGCCCGGTGTGCCGGGCGAACCGCGAGCGGATGCAGCAGCAGAACGGCTTCCTCGCGGGTCTGACCCCGATGACGCTGGTCGCGCTGGCCGTGCTGCTGGTGGCGGCGGTAGCCCTGCTGGCCCACCAGACCGCCTAGCGGGCCCCAGGAGAGCAGAGCAGAACGGCCGAGGGGCCCGGAGCGCCGTACGTACGCTCCGGGCC
>NZ_JBQOUX010000036.1:0-65802 GCF_052216785.1 Streptomyces sp. JW3
CGTCGGCACCGCGCTGCCGACGATCGTCTCGGACCTGGGCGGGGCCGAGCACATGTCGTGGGTGGTCACGTCCTATCTGCTGGCCGAGACGGTGGCGACCGTGCTGGTCGGCAAGTTCGGCGACCTGTTCGGACGCAAGATCGTCTTTCAGGTCTCGGCGATCGTGTTCATCGTGGGCTCGTTCCTGTGCGGGCTGGCCACCAACATGACGCTGCTGATCGTGTGGCGGGCCATGCAGGGTGTCGGCGCGGGCGGCCTGATGGTGACCGCGATGGCGCTGATCGCGGATGTCATCCCGCTGCGCGAGCGCGGCAAGTACCAGGGCGCGATCGGGGCCGTGTTCGGCGTGGCCACGGTCATCGGGCCGCTGCTCGGCGGGCTGTTCACCGACCATCTGTCCTGGCGGTGGGCGTTCTACGTCAACGTGCCCATCGCGGTCGTGGTGGTGCTCGCCGCCGCCCGCACCATCCCGGTGGTGAAGTCGGCCCTGCGGCCGGTCATCGACTACCTGGGCATCGCGCTGGTCGCGATCGGCGCCAGCGCGCTGATCCTGGGCACCAGCTGGGGCGGCAACCAGTACGCCTGGGGGTCGCCGGTGATCCTCGGGCTGTTCGCGGCCGGGGTGGTGGCGCTCGCGCTGTTCTGCTGGGCGGAGACCCGGGCGGCCGAGCCGATGCTGCCGATGCACCTGTTCCGCAACCCGGTGTTCACGGTCTGCTCGATCCTCAGCTTCATCGTCGGCTTCGCCATGCTCGGCGCGATGACGTACCTGCCCAGCTACCTCCAGTACGTCGACGGCGACTCGGCCACCGTCTCCGGGGTGCGGACGCTGCCGATGGTGATCGGGCTGCTCGCCTTCTCGATCCTCAGCGGCACCGTGGTCAGCCGGACCGGGCAGTACCGGCTGTTCCCGGTGGCCGGCGCCCTGGTGATGGCGCTGGGCCTGTACCTGATGTCCCGGATGGGCCCGGACACCGGCGCGGCGCTGGAGTCGCTGTACATGTTCGTGCTCGGCGCCGGCATCGGGCTGTGCATGCAGGTGCTGATCATCGCCGTGCAGAACACCGTCGAGTACGCCGAACTGGGCACCGCCACCTCGGGCGTCACCTTCTTCCGCACCCTCGGCTCCTCCTTCGGCACCGCCGTCTTCGGCACGATCTACGCCAACTCCCTCACCCCCAACCTGCGGGACGGGATCGCCTCGGCGGCGGCGACGGGTGCCGCCGATCCGGCGACGATCAGCCGGGCGGCGACCAGCCCGGAGGGCGTGCACGGGCTGCCGCCCCAGGCGGCGGCACCGGTCGTCGGGGCCTACGCGGACACCATCCAGACCGTCTTCCTGTGGACGGTGCCGGTCGCGGCGCTCGGCTTCGTGGTCGCGCTGTTCCTCAAGCAGGTGCGGCTGCGGGACAGCGCCCGCGCCGGGTCCACCGACCTGGGCGAGGGGTTCGCCTCGCCGAACGACACCGATTCCCGGCGGGTGCTCGAATCGTCGGTGGGGAAGATCATCGGCGGTACCCGGCTGGAGACCGCGCGCCGGATCATCGCGGACAGCGACACCCGGCTGGATGTGGCGGGTGCCTGGGCGGTGATGCAGGTCGAGCTGTTCACGCGGCTGGTCGGGCATGCCGGCCTGGGGCTGATCGCCACCCGGCACCGGGTACCGCCGGAGGTGCTGCTGCCGGTGTTCGACCGGATGGTGCAGGAGGGGTACCTGACCCGGGACGGTTCGCTGCTGTCGCACACCCCGGCGGGCGCCCGGGAGGCCGCGGTGATCGCGCGGGCCTGGACGTCCTGGCTGGAGGACCGGGTGGAACGGGACATCGGCCGGCCCAGCGACGCGGAGGTGCGGGCGGCGGTCGACTCGATCGCCAAGCGGCTGCTGGTGGAGGACCTGAGCAGCGGGCTGCCGGCCCGGGCCCGGCGGCCGGCCGGCGCGACCGCCGGGGTCTGAGCTCAGCGCAGCAGCAGTTGCAGGCCGCCCAGCACGGTCGCCGCGATCACCAGCCGTTCGAAGAGCTGCTGGTTGATCCGGTGCACGGCCCACTTGCCGAGCAGCGCGCCGGGCACGACGAACAGGACGAGCGCGGCGTCGAGCAGCAGCGAGTACCCGTCGATCAGGCCGAGGCCGACGCTGAACGGCAGCTTGGAGACGTTGACGATCAGGAAGAAGAAGGCGGAGGTGCCGAGGAAGCCCAGCTTGCGGAAGCCGGCGGAGAGCAGGTACATCGACATCACCGGGCCGCCCGCGTTGGCGACCATGGTGGTGAAGCCGCCGAGGACGCCGTACGAGCGGGCCTTGAGCCGGCCGGCCCGGGTGGCGGTGTCCCGCTCCGGCCGCTCCGGTGCCTCGGCCGTCCGCCGCCGCCACACCGTCACCGCGGCCATCACCAGCAGGATGACGCCGATCGAGATCCGTACCGCGCCGTCGCCGGCCCACATCAGGAAGAGGGTGCCGGCCACCACCCCGGCGCCGACCGCCGGGAACAGCCGCCACAGCGTGGGCCAGTGCGCGTGCCGCCGGTAGGTGAGCACGGCCAGCACGTCCCCGGCGATCAGCACCGGCAGCAGCACGCCGGTGGAGGCCCGGGCGGGCAGCAGCGCCGCGAAGATCGCGAGGCTGACCGTGTTGGCCCCGCTCACGGCCGTCTTGGCGAAGCCGACGAGCAGGGCCGCGAAGGCGAGCGCCGCGAACTCCCAGCCGGTGAGGTGCCAGTGCGTCATCATGTCCATTACGGCAACTGATGCTATGTGCACCGGTCCGGTGCCGTAAGGACCGTCTCGCTGAGCGGTCCCTACCCGGCGGCGTACCGCACCCGCAGTTCCCGCTTGAGCACCTTCATGCTGGGGCCGAGCGGCAGCGCGTCGGTGTACTCCACCCGGCGCGGGTACTTGTGCCGGCCGAGGTGTTCCTTGGACCACGCGGTGAGGCCGGCGGCGTCCGGTTCGGTGCCGGGGGCGGGCACCACCACGGCGCACACCTCCTCGCCGTGCAGGTCGTCGGGGAGGCCGATGACGGCGACCTGGGCGATGGCCGGGTGCCGGGCGAGCACCTCCTCGACCTCGCGCGGGTAGACGTTGTAGCCGCCGCGGATGATGACGTCCTTCTTGCGGTCGACGATGCGCAGGAAGCCCTCGTCGTCCTTGGTGCCGAGGTCGCCGGTGCGGAACCAGCCGTCGACCAGCGCCTCGGCGGTGGCCTCGGGGCGGCCGAGGTAGCCGGAGAAGACGTTGTGGCCGCGGATGACGACCTCGCCGAGTTCGCCGGGCGGCAGCAGTTCGACGCGGCCCTCCAGCTCGGCGCGGGCGATCTCCACGTCGACGCCCCACAGGGGGTGCCCGATGGTGCCGGGCCGCGCGCCGAACACCGGCTGGTTGACGGAGGCGGCCGGCGAGGTCTCCGACAGCCCGTACCCCTCGTAGATCTTGGCGCCGAACGCCGTCTCGAACCGTTCCAGCACGGCGACCGGCAGTGAGGCGCCGCCGGAGATGCACACCCGCAGTCCGGGCAGGCGCTCCGCCGCGGTCGCGGCGGCGGCGAGGGCGACGAACATGGTGGGCACCCCGTGGAAGGTGTTGACGTTCTCCTCGACCATCAGCTCGATCGCGCGCGCCGCGTCGAAGCGCGGCAGCAGCACGAGGGTGGCCCCGGCCCGCCACACGGAGTTCATGGAGACGGTCTGCCCGAAGGCGTGGAACAGCGGCAGCGCGCCCAGCGCGAAGTCGTCGGGCCGGATGTCGTTGGCGTCGAACGCGTTGACCGTGGCGTTCATCACCAGGTTGAAGTGGCTGAGCAGGGCGCCCTTGGGGACGCCGGTGGTGCCGCTGGTGTAGAAGACGACGGCGGGGTCGTCGGCCTCGCGGGTGACGTACGAGGTGAGCGGTTCGGCGTCGGCGGCCAGCTTGGCGAACTCCTCGCCGAGCTGGACCACCCGGATCCCGGCGGCGCGGGCCGCGGCGGTGCCGGTTACGGCCTGCGCGGGGTGGCACAGCAGCAGGGTGGCGCCGCTGTCGGTGAGGACGTGCTCGACCTCCTCGGCGGACAGCAGCAGATGGACCGGGACGACCACGCCGCCGGCCGCCGCGATCGCGTAGTACGCCTGCGGGAACTCCGCCGTGTTGGGCGCCATCAGCGCGACCCGGTCGCCCGGCCGGACGCCGAGTGCCACGAGGGCGCCGGCCCGGGTCAGGGCCCGCTGCCACACCTCGGCGAAGGTGAGCCGCAGCTCGCCCTCGACCAGCGCCTCCTTGTGCGGGCGGCGCCGGGCGTTCTCGGCGAGGATCGCGGCGACGGAGAGGGTTGCCATGGAGTGATGCTCCGTTTCCTTGCGGCCGTCGACGAGCACCGCGCTGCCCTGCCCCATACCGGCGCACGGTCCACGGTGACCGTTAATTAGCACTGCTAGTTTTGGACTATAGACCGCCCGGCGGCTCCCTGGGAAGATCCCTCTTCAGACCCTTCACCGCCGCAGCTGGAGGACCCGTGGCCGAGACCCGTACGCACACCCTGACCACCCTGACCGGGACCCGGGGACGGATCGCCGTCCACGAGTGGCCCGCCGGCCGTCCCCGGTACGTGGCCCTGCTGGTGCACGGCTACGGCGAGCACCTGGGCCGCTACACCGAACTCGCCGGCGTGCTGACCGGGCACGGCGCGGCGGTGTACGGGCCCGACCACCTCGGGCACGGGCACTCGGACGGCGAGCGGGTGCTGATCGAGGACTTCGAGGACGTCGTCACCGATGTGCGCGCCGTGGCCGAACTGGCCGGGGCCGCCCACCCGGGTCTGCCCCTCGTGGTGATCGGCCACTCGATGGGCGGGCTGATCGCCGCCCGGTACGCCCAGCGCCATCCGGACGGGCTCGCCGCGCTGGTGCTGTCCGGTCCGGTGATCGGCGACTGGGAGCTGCCGCGCCGGCTGCTCGCCCTGGACGAGATCCCCGACACCCCGATCAGCCCGGCCGCGCTGTCCCGGGACCCGGCGGTCGGCGCGGCGTACGCGGCGGACCCGCTGGTGTGGCACGGCCCGATGAAGCGGCCGACGGTGGCGGCGTTCGTGACGACGCTGAAGACCGTCGCCGACGGCGGCGACGTAGGCCGGCTGCCGCTGCTGTGGCTGCACGGCGCCGACGACCGGCTGGTGCCGCTCACCGGCAGCCGGCCCGGCGTCGAGCGGCTGTCCGGCGGGGAACTGACGGAGCGGATCTATCCGGGCGCCCGGCACGAGGTGTTCCTGGAGACGCACCGCGCCGAGGTGGGCGCGGACCTGACCGGGTTCCTGGACGGCGTGCTCGGCCGCTGAGCCGCCCGCCCGGCCGGTTGTTTGCGCAGGTACCGCCGGGGCACCCGGAGGGTCATGGGGCGGTCGCGCCGCCCGGCCCCGACGGGGAGGACATCGCACCGCAGGTCCCCTTGAGCGGCCGCGCGCGCCACCGCACCGCCACACAAGTCGACGCCCAAGGAGCAGCACCGTATGACTGTCGTGAAGAGCACGATTCCGGAGTCGGCCCGTCAGGTCACCGGGGACGCGTTGCAGAACACGCTCGTGGATCTTCTCGGGCTCTCCCTGATCGGGAAGCAGGTGCACTGGAACATCGTGGGGCCCCGGTTCCGCTCGATCCACCTCCAGCTCGACGAGATCGTCTCGGCGGCCCGAGAGTTCGCGGACACCGTCGCCGAGCGCTCGTCGGCCCTCGGGATGCCGGCCGACGGCCGCCCGGAGACGATCTCCACCGCGTTCACGCTGCCCTCCCCGAAGAACGGCTGGATCCGGGACGAGGACGCCGTCGCGCTGATGACCGAGACGCTCCAGGAGGCCATCGCCCGGCTCCGGGAGCGGATCAAGGCCACCGACGAGCCCGACCCGGTCACCCAGGACCTGCTGATCAGCATCACCGCGGAGCTGGAGAAGCAGCGCTGGATGTTCGACGCGGAGAACTGGCCGAAGGAGGACTGAGCGCCCGAGCCGCAGGTACGCACATCACACGCGACACCAGGGAAGAGGGGCATCTCATGGCCGACGCCCTCGAACTCGACGCGCTGTGGGAGGACTTCCACCGCGTGGTGAACATGACCTCCGCCGAGCTCTCGGCCTGGCTGCGGGTCAGCGACGCCGACGAGAGGACCGAGCCGCTGCCGGACCAGGCCGGTTCGCCCGCCGGGCGGCACGTCCTCGCCATTCTCCAAAAACGCCGCACCGACCTCACCGAGGACGACCTGGGCGTGATGCGGGCGGTGGTGGACACGGTCAGCGACGAGACGGACGTGGCGAACGAGCCGGTGGCCGAGGACACCGACCGCCGGCACCGGCTGATGAGCCTTGGCCACGACCCGCTCAAGGGGTAGCCGTGGACCGCGAGACGCGCCTCGTGCGCGAACTCGTCGGCACGCACGGCCGGACGTACGCCGAGGAGGCGGGCGTCCGGCTGCGGGACACCCCGCAGCCGCTGTACCGACTGCTGGTGCTGGCCCATCTGCTGAGCGCCCGCATCCGCGGCTCGGTGGCGGTGGCCACCGCCCGTGCGCTGCGCGAGGCGGGGCTGGCCGACCCGGGCCGGATGGCCGCGGCCGGCCGTCAGGCGCGGGTGGACGCGCTGGGCCGGGGCGGCTACCGGCGCTACGACGAGCGCACCGCCGACCAGCTCGGCGCGGAGGCCGAGCTGCTGAACGACCGCTGGGGCGGGGACCTGCGCCGGCTCCGCGAGGAGGCGGACGGCGAGGTGCCCGCCCTGCGCCGGCTGCTCCAGGAGTTCAACGGGATCGGGCCGACCGGCGCCGACATCTTCCTGCGCGAGGTCCAGGGCGTGTGGCCGCAGGTCGCTCCCTACCTGGACCAGAAGGCGCTGCAGGGCGCGGAACGCCTCGGCCTGCCCGCGGACCCGGCCCGGCTGCTGGCCGCCGCCGGGCGCACGGACCCGGCGGTGCTCGCCGCCGCGCTGGTCCGGGCGTCGGTGGACAAGGAGGTCGCGCGGGACATCCGGGAGCGGGCGTCGGCGTGACGTACTCCCCGACGGCGGGCGCTGAAAGTATGATCAAGCGATGTCTGACATGACCGAAACCACGCCGGGCTGGCTGACCACCGACGAGCTCGAGTCGGCGCGCGCCCGCCTGCCCATCCTGTACGTCGAGGCCGTGCCCGTGCGGGTCGACGACAGCGGCGAAGTCACCAGCGTCGGCCTGCTGCTGCGCATCGGACCCGACGGAACGGTCAGCCGGACCCTGGTCTCGGGCCGGGTACTGCACCACGAGCGGGTCCGGGACGCCCTGCTGCGGCACCTGGAGAAGGACCTCGGCCCGGTGGCGCTGCCCCGGGTGCCGTCCGCGCTCCAGCCGTTCACGGTGGCCGAGTACTTCCCGACCCAGGGTGTCACCCCGTACCACGACCCCCGGCAGCACGCGGTGTCGCTCGCCTACGTGGTGCCGGTGACCGGCGACTGCCGGCCCCGGCAGGACGCGCTGGACCTGGTCTGGTTCAGCCCCCACGAGGCGCTGTCACCGGCGGTGCAGAGCGAGATGCCCGGCGGGCACGGGGTGCTGCTGAAGCAGGCGCTGGCCCATGTGGGCTGCGTGCTCTGATCCGCTTCGCCGGTCAGCGGGCGCCCGGCCGGCCGCCCTCCGGTTCGCCGTGTCCCTGCCAGGGGCGGGCGAGTGCCGCGAGGGCGAGCGCCGCCCCGGCCAGGCTGACCAGCATGATCGTCGCCATCGGCAGCGAGCTGTCCTCGCCGAACAGGCCGACCAGCGGCGAGGCGACGGCGCCGAACAGGAACTGGCAGCCGCCGAGCAGCGCGGACGCGGCGCCCGGGGCGTGCCGGGCCAGTGACTGGCCGATGCTCATGGTGCCGGGGAAGACCATGCCGATGCCGAAGCAGGTCACGAACAGCGCCGCCCAGGTACCGGCGAGAGTCTCCCCCACGGCGGCGACCAGCAGCACCTGCGCCAGCGCGCCGAGCAGCGCGATGCCGACGCCCGCGCTCAGCAGGGTGTTCAGCCGCAGCCGGCCGGCCAGTTTCTGGAAGACGAAGCCGGAGATCAGGATGCCTACGGCGTTGCAGGCGAAGATCAGCGAGTAGAGCGTCGAGGAGACACCGTGGATCTCCTCGAAGACGAAGCTGGACCCGCTGATGTAGGAGAACAGCGCGGCGGAGACGCAGGCGAGGACGAGCACGTACCCCATGAAGGCCCGGCGGCCCAGGAGGGCGCCCATGGCGCGGAAGGTGCTGCCGACACCGCCGCCGTGCCGCCGCTCGGGCGGCAGGGTCTCGGGGACGGAGCGCACCACCGCGAGCAGCAGCAGGACGCCTATGAGGGTGAGGACGGCGAAGACCGCGCGCCAGCTGGAGACCGACAGGACGGCACCGCCGAGGACCGGCGCGGCGACCGGGGCGACGCCCATGATCTGGGAGAGGACCGCGAAGTAGCGGGGCAGGTCGGCGCCCTGGAAGCGGTCGGTGAGGACGGCTCGGGCCAGCACCATGCCGGCCGCCGCGGCCACGCCCTGGAGGAAGCGGGCGGCGGTCAGCAGGGTGATGTCGGGGGCGACGGCACAGGCTATGGAGAAGACGATGAAGCCGGTGGTGCCGGCCATGAGCAGCCGGCGGCGTCCGACACTGTCGCTGACGGGTCCGATCAGCAACTGCCCGACGACCAGGCCGGCGAGGAACGCGGTCATGGTCAGCTGCACGGCCGAACTGCTCGCGTCGAGCGTCTCCCCCATCGCGGGAAAGCCCGGCACGTACATGTCGATGGCGAGCGGTGCCACGGCGGTCAGCGCGGCCAGTACGGTGATCAGCAGCGCGGGGCGCACGGCGGGGACGGCCGGCGCGTCGCCGGGTTCGGCGGTTCGGGAGGGGGACGGCGATACCATGCCGATAACGGTAACCAATGGTTCACTGGTTAACGTAATTCGTCTTGCCCAGTGAGAGGCGACCGCTGATGTTCCCCTCCCCCGCCGAGACCCGCGCCCAGTGGGCGGCGCGGCTGCCCGGTCTCGACACCTCGCCGATGGAGGTGGTGGCCGCGCTCAAGCACGCGGTCGGCCTGCTCGACCAGGCCCTCGACCCGCTCTACGAGGGTGCCTGTCTCACCCCGGCCGAGATCGGCACCCTGGTGCCGCTGCGGCACGCCGCCCGGCCGCTCATCGCCCGCCGGCTCGCCGAACGCCTGGGCCTGTCCCCGGCGGGGGTCAGCAAGACGCTGGCCAAACTGGAGAAGCGGGGACTGATCGCGCGGACGCCGAATCCGGCCGACCGGCGCTCGGTGCTGGTGACCATCACCGAGGCGGGCGCCCGGACCGTGGACGACCTCTTCCCCCGGCAACTGGCCACCGAGGGCGAGCTGCTGGCGGGGCTCGGGGCGGACCGGGAGTGGGTGCTGGGGGCGCTGCGGCGGCTGGTGGAGGTCATGGAGGGCAACCGCCGCTAGCGGCGGTCCGCTTCGCTGAGCTGCGGGTCCAGGTCGTCGCGGAGCAGGCCCCGGCTGCCGGTCTGGCCGGTGCGGTAGGCCGAGCGGGCCACCAGGTGCGAGGCGACCGGGCCGGTCAGGAACTGGAAGAAGCCGATCAGCGCGAGGGTGCCCAGGTCGATGCCGTTGCGCAGCCGCAGCGCCACGCCGACCAGCACCAGCAGCAGGCCGAGGGTCTGCGGCTTGGTCGCGGCGTGGCTGCGGGAGAGCACGTCGGGGAAGCGGAGCATGCCGATGACGCCGAGCAGGCTCTGGAAGCTGCCGAGCAGCAGCAGGAACGCGCCGGCCAGGTCGGCGGCCTCGGCCCAGGGGTTCACCGGTGGTCCTCCGTGCCGTCGGGCCGGACGGTGGGCCGGTCGCGTACGGCGATGAACCGGGCGATGCCCACCGAGCCGGTGAACCCCAGGAAGGCGAGCACCAGCATGATGGGGAAGTAGAAGGCGTCGCCGTCGTGCGCGGACTTGGCGCCGATGCCGGCGATGATCAGCGCGGCGGCCACGTCCAGGGCGACCGCCCGGTCCAGCATCGAGGGGCCGCGCCAGATCCGGAACAGCAGCAGGGCGCCCGCGGCCAGGATCAGCACGACCGAGGCGATCAGCATGCCCTCCTCGACGGTGTGCAGGGTCTTCACGGCGACTGCTCCCCTTCCGGTACCGGCCGGGCGACCAGGGCGATGTCCCCGGCGGTGCCGAAGGCGCGGGCGACGAGTTCCTCCATGCGCCACACCTGCCGCTTGGCGCTGTCGACGGCGCCGGGGTCGTCGGCGTCCAGGACGTGCACGAACACGGTGGCCGTCGCGCGCCGCACCTCGATGATGGAGCCGCCCGGCACGTTGGAGACGGCGACCGCGGTGGCGGTGAGCATCAGGTCGCTGCGGCTGCGCAGCGGGACGGCGACGACCGCCGCGTGGTAGGGGTCCTGCTCGAAGATCTGCCGGGTGACCTGGACGCTGGAGGAGAACATGTCGTAGAGCAGATAGGCGCCGAGCCGCAGGATGCCCAGGGGGCGCAGTCGCAGGCCGAGGTCGACGGCGGGCAGCGGGAAGGCGAGGCAGACGGCGACCGCGACGATGATCCCGTTGACCAGGTTGCCCCAGGACACGGTGCCCCACAGCAGGTTCCAGATGACGGTCAGCCAGGCGACCAGCGGCAGGTCCAGGACCCGTCGTCCGCTGCCGACGCGCAGGGACCAGCTGTACGGGGAGCGGTGCCGGAAGAGGTCGCTCATCGGCCGAGCACCGCCTCGATGTACGGGGTGCGGGCGAGGAGTTCGGCGGCGGCGTGCTCGGTGAAGGTGGTGAGCGGGCCGCCGAGCACGGTGTAGAGCAGGCCGAGGGCGACGGCGGCGCAGGTGGCGACGACCATCGGCCACGGCAGGTGCTTGGTGGTGGTGATGGACTGGCCGAGGAAGCTGGCCGGGACCACGGCACCGGCGGGGACGTGCCGGCGGGCCCCTGATCCCCTGCGGCTCCCCTCCTCGGCGTCATCGGCATCGTCGGAGTCGTCCTCCGCCGACTCCAGGACCACCCCCTCCGCCGCGAACCCGGGCGGGGCCTCGCGCCAGAAGGCGAGGTTCCACACCTTGGCCATGACGTACAGGGTGAGCAGGCTGGTGACGGCGGAGCCGGCGACCAGGACCCAGGCCCAGCCGCCGCCGTCCTCGACGCCGGCCCGCATCAGGCCGACCTTGCCGATGAAGCCGGACAGCGGCGGGATGCCGGCGAGGTTCATGGCGGGCACGAAGAACAGCACGGCGAGCAGCGGCGCGGATTTGGCGAGGCCGCCGAGGCGGGTGAGTTCGGTGCTGCCGGCCCGCCGCTCGATGAGCCCGGCGACCAGGAACAGGGTGGTCTGCACGGTGATGTGGTGGGCCACGTAGACGATCGCCCCGCTCAGTGCGTCCCGGCCGGCCAGGCCGATGCCGAAGACCATGTAGCCGATGTGGCTGATGAGGGTGAAGGACAGGACGCGTTTGAGGTCGGTCTGCGCGACCGCGCCGAGGACGCCGATGACCATCGAGGCGAGCGCGGCCAGCATCAGCAGGTCGCCGAGGCGGTGGCCGGGGAAGAGCAGGGTCTGGGTGCGCAGCATCGAGTACACGCCGACCTTGGTGAGCAGGCCCGCGAAGACGGCGGTGACCGGCGCCGGCGCGGTCGGGTAGGAGTCGGGCAGCCAGGCGGCGAGCGGGAAGACGGCCGCCTTGATGGCGAAGACGGTCAGCAGCATGGCCTCCAGCAGGGTGCGCACCCCGGCCGGAACCTCCTGGAGGCGGCCGGCGAGCTGGGCGAAGTTGACGGTGCCGGCCACCGCGTAGGTCATGGCGATGCCGATCAGGAACAGCAGCGAGGAGAAGAGGGAGATGATCACGTATGTGGCGCCGGCCCGGATCCGGGTCGCGGTGCCGCCGATGGTGAGCAGCACGAAGCTGGCCACGAGCATGATCTCGAAGCCGACGTAGAGGTTGACGAGGTCGCCGGCGAGGAACGTGCAGGAGACCCCGGCGACCAGGATCAGGTAGGCGGGGTGGAAGACGCCGAACGGGGTCTGGTCGTCGCGGTCGGCCATGCCCTGGCCGAGCGAGTACAGGTGGACGAGCAGGGTGACGGCGCTGGACACGGTGAGCATCAGACCGGCCAGCCGGTCGGCGACGAGGGTGATGCCGAGCGGCGGCGGGAAGTCGCCGAGGTTCACGTGCAGCGGGCCCTGCCGGTCGGCGGCGATCATCAGGATCACCGAGAGCACGAAGACCACGCCGAGCACGGCGAGGCTGATCAGCCGCTGGAAGCGCTGGAGCCGGGGCCCGATGGCGAGCTTCAGGCCGGTGACGAAGAGGGGCAGCAGGACGGGGAGGGGGACGAGCGCGTTCACGGGGAGCCTTCCTGGCCGGCGCCCTCGGGGTCGTCGGGCTGGTCGGGCCGGTCGGGCCGGTCGGGCCGGTCGGGCCGGTCGGGCCGGTCGGGGGCGAGGCTGCCCGGCCGCTCGGCGTCCTGGTCGGGCTCGCGGCCGGTCTCCCCGGGGTCGTTGGAGGGTCCGGCCTCGCGGGCGGGGGCCGGGCCGGGGCGCCCGGCGGCGTCGGTGGAGCCCCGTTCCTGGCCGGCGCGGTAGTCCTCCGGGTCGGCGCCGAGGATGTCGTTCCACAGGTTGCCGGAGACGTCGGTGGCGCGGGCCTGGTAGGCGCGTTCCTCCCGCAGCCGTTCGCGCAGCCGTTTGCGGTCGGCCCGGTAGCGGTCGCGCTGTTCCCGGGTGGTGCCGCGCTCGGCGCGCGCCCGGCGGTAGCCGGACCGCAGTTCGCTGCGCCGGTCCAGGACTTCGGCGCGCAGCGCGACCAGCCGGTCCTCGGTGTCGTCGTGGATCTCGTCGGAGCCGGTGACCTGGTGGCTGCGGTAGGCCATGGAGAGCAGGAAGGCGGTGGTGGCGAGGGTGATGACGATCGCGGTGAGCGCGATGGCCTGGGGCAGCGGGTCGGTGACGCGGTTGCGGATGACGTTCGGGTAGAGCAGCGGCGCGTCGCCGGCGCTGCCGGTCGAGGTGAGGACCAGCAGGTTGACGCCGTTGCCGAGGATCACGGCGCCGAGCAGGATGCGGGTCAGGGACCGGGTGAGCAGCAGGACACCGCCGACGGCGTTCAGCACGGCGGCGGTCACCAGGAGCGCGAGGCTGACGGTCATACGGGGGCCACCTCCCGTCGCCGGGCGGGCGGGCGGGGGTGGGCGGTGCGGGCGGGGGCCGGGAGAAAACCAGGGGCAAGGAGAAAGCCGAGGGCCGGGAGAAAGCCGACGGCCGGGAGAAAGCCGACGGCCGGGAGCGAGCAGGGAGCCAGGAAAGAACCGACCGTCACGCGGGACCCGCCTCCCGTCGTCGGGCGCGCTGGGCGGCGGCCCGTTCGATGTGCCGGTCGATGCGGGAGCCCAGCGCGCGCACGATGTCCAGGACGACGCCGAGGACCAGAAGGTAGACCCCGCAGTCGAAGAGCACGGCGGTGGACAGGTGGACGTCGCCCCACACCGGGAGGTGACCGTGCCAGGTCCAGCCGTGCAGCACAGTGCCCTCGGCGAGGCCGCCGAGCGCCACGGCCGTGGACAGGAACAGGCCGAGGCCGGTGAACAGGCCGGGGGCGAAGGGCGCGGCGTCGGCGAGTTCGTGCCGGCCGCCCGCCAGATAGCGGGTGATGAAGGCGACACCGGCCACCAGGCCGGCCACGAAACCGCCGCCCGGCAGGTTCTCCGCGCACATCAGCAGGTAGACGGAGAGGACCAGGATCGGGTGGTAGAGGAGGCGGGCGACGACTTCGAGGACGATGGAGCGGCGCTCGGGGGCGAGCGTGGCGCCGGCCGCCAGCCAGGTCCGTTCCGGCGCGCTCTCGTCACCGCTGGGCAGGCCGGCCAGGGTGCCCGAGGAGACGCTGCCCTCGGTGCGCAGCGCGGCCTCCGGGTGGTCGCCGGGCAGCGGCAGGACCGGCTGGTCGGCGCCGTCGGTGCGGCGGTGCAGGTAGATGAGGCTGGTGACGCCGACCGCGGCGACGGCGAGGACGGCGGACTCGCCCATCGTGTCCCAGGCCCGCAGGTCCACGAGGATGGTGGCGACGACGTCCTTGAGGCCGTGGTGGGCGACCTCCTCGACCATGGCGTCCCCGGCGGAGTCGCCGTCCCGCCGGTGTCCCGCCATGATCCAGACGACGAAGGCGACGGCGGCACCGCCCACCAGGGCGACCGGCATCCGCAGGACGCGCCGCAGGAGGACGAAGTTCTCCTCGAAGAGCACCGGCATCCGGCGCAGCACCAGCACGAAGACGATCATGGAGACGGTCTCGACGCAGAACTGGGTGAGGGCGAGGTCGGGGGCGCCCTGGAGGACGAAGAGCAGTGCCGTGCCGTAGCCGGTGAGCCCGGCCAGCACCACGGCCTTCATCCGGCGCCGTACGCCGAGACAGAGCAGGCCGACCGCGCAGACCAGGACCGCGACCGCGGCCTGGGCCGGGGTGTCCCACAGGCGCGGGGCGGGGGCACCGGTCCAGGGTTCGTCCACCACCAGGACGGCGAGCTGCCCGGCCAGCACCACGCTCAGGGTCGTCACCAGGTACACCGACAGCGAGCCGCGCTGCACGAAGCCGGTGCACTGGAGGGCGGTGCGTTCCAGGGCGAGCAGCAGCCTGCCGAAGTTCCGGTCGGCGGAGCGCCAGGCGAGCCGCTCCCCGGTCCGCAGCACGGGCCCGGCGGCGAGGAACAGCAGCACCCCGCCCGCCCAGGCCGCGCAGGACAGCAGCAGGGCGAGTCCCGTGCCGTGCCAGAGCGCCAGGTGGTAGGGGTGCGCGGGCGCCGGGAACTGCGCGGCGTACGTGCCGAACAGCCCCTGGAGCCAGGCGACTTGGGGGCCGAGGACCAGACAGGCGAGGGCCAGTACGGCGGGCGGCGCGAGGAAGGCCGCCGGGACCCGGTGGGCGGGGGTGTCGGGGACGCCCGGCTTGCGGGCGAAGGCACCCCACAGGTAGCGCAGGGTGTAGGCGGTGGTCAGCGCCGAGCCGACGACGGTGGCGGCGAGCGCCCAGCGGTCGGCGGTGTCCCCGTCCAGCAGGGTCTGGAACGCGGCCTCCTTGGCGGTGAACCCGAGCAGCGGCGGTACGGCGGCCATGGACAGCCCGGCGACCACGGCGACCGCGCACACCGCGGGCAGCCGCCGCCCCAGCCCGGACAGCCGCCGGAGGTCCCGGGTGTCGGTGGCGTGGTCGACGATGCCGGTGACGAGGAACAGCGGCGCCTTGAACAGGGCGTGCCCGAGGATCATGGCGGTGGCGGCGATCGCGGTGTCGTACCGGCCGGCCCCGGTGAGGACGGTGAGGAAGCCGAGCTGGCTGACGGTGCCGTGGGCGAGGACCAGTTTGAGGTCGTTCAGGCGCAGCGCCCGCCAGCCGCCGAGCAGCATGGTGGCGGAGCCGAGGACCAGCAGCAGCGGCCGCCAGGGCGTGACCTCGGCGAAGGCGGGCGCGAGCCGGGCGATCAGGTAGACGCCGGCCTTGACCATCGCGGCGGCGTGCAGATAGGCGCTGACCGGGGTCGGCGCGGCCATCGCGTTGGGCAGCCACAGGCTGAACGGCCAGATCGCGGACTTGGACAGGGCGCCGACCAGGATCAGCACCACGGCCGCGGACAGCGCGCCGGACGCGGGCGGCGGGTCGGCGAGGATCGCCGAGATCCGGTACGTCCCCGCTTCCTGGCCGAGCAGCAGAAACCCGACCAGCATGGTCAGTCCGCCGAGCGTGGTGACGGTGAGGGCCTGGAGGGCGCTGCGCCGGTTGCGCTTGTGGTCGCTGGTCTGGCCGATCAGCAGGTACGAGAAGACGGTGGTCAGTTCCCAGAAGATGTACAGCAGGATCAGGTCGTCGGCGAGGACCAGACCGAGCATCGCCCCGGCGAAGGCGAGCAGGCTGCCCGCGAACCGGCCCAGCTGGGGCGAGCGGTCGTCGAAGTAGGAGACGCAGTAGACCAGCACGAGGGTGCCCACCCCGGCGGCGAGCAGCACCATCAGTTCGGCGAGCGCGTCCAGGCGCAGCGCCCAGTCCACGCGGTAGGCGGGCAGCCAGGTCCAGACGTGGGTGTCGGCGCCGCCCGCGGCCACCGTGTGCCACCGGCCCGCCGCCCAGACGGCGGCGGCCGCGGGCGGCAGGGCCAGCACCAGGAAGGCACGCGTCCCGCACCACCGCACGAGCGGCGCGGCGCACAGCGCGAGCACGAAGTGGCACAGGACGAGCGCGGTCATACGGGTCCGCCAGGACAGGGCACCCGACAGTGATATATCGGATATGCCGCATGTGTACCCAGGCACGCCGCAGTCGCCGGGAGGGCGCCCCCTCCTCTGGGCCGCACCAGCCGCACGATCCCGGCAGTGTACGTTCGTACGCTCTCCCGGTAGGGTCCCGTTCATGACAGTCGACACCCTGGCGGAGCCCTCCGCGGCCGAGCGGCGGGCCCGCATAGCCGTCGCCGTGCTGTTCCTCACCAACGGAGCCCTGTTCGCCAACCTGTTGCCGCGCTATCCGGAGATCAAGACCGACCTCGGGATGGGCAACGCCGGCTACGGGCTGGCCGTCGCCGCGTTCCCGGCCGGCGCCATCGCGGCCGGGCCGGCGGCCGGGGTGCTGGTGCGCCGGTTCGGCTCGGCGCGGGTGGCCGTGGCCGGCACCCTGCTGACCGGCCTCGGCACCCTCGCCGCGGGCGCCGCGGGCTCGGTGCCGGTGTTCGCGGTGGCCCTGTTCTGGGCCGGGGCGATGGACGCGGTCACCGACGTCGCGCAGAACGCGCACGGCCTGCGGATACAGCGCCGCTACGGACGCTCCCTCATCAACTCCTTCCACGCGGTGTGGTCGATCGGTGCCGTCACCGGCGGCGCCATGGCCGCCGCCGCCATCGCCCTGGACCTGACCCGCGGGCAGCATCTGACGGTCTCGGCGGTCGTCTTCACCGCCGCCGCCGGTCTCGCCCTGCGGTACTGCCTGCCCGGCCCCGACACCGGTCCCGGCACCGGCACCGAGGCCGACACCGGGGCCGGCGCCGGGGCCGGGAGCGACGGCGATGAGGCCCGGGGCCCCCGGCACACGGGCGTCGCCCGCCGCACGGTGTACGTACTGACCGCCCTCGTCCTGATCGCCACCGCCGGCACCCTCGTCGAGGACGCCGGGAACTCCTGGGCCGCCCTCTATCTCTCCGGCCCCCTGCACGCCTCCGCGGCGCTCGCGGCGAGCGGCTACATCGCCCTGGTGGGCGCCCAGTTCGCCGGCCGCGTCATCGGCGACCGGCTCGTGGACCGGTTCGGGCAGCGCGCCGTGGCCCGGGCCGGCGGCCTGATCACCGCGGCCGGCATGGGCCTGGCCCTGGCCGTGCCCACCCTGCCCGGCACCGTCGCCGGCTTCGCCGCCGCCGGGTTCGGCGTCGCCACCCTCGTACCCGCCGCGATGCACGAGGCCGACGCCCTGCCCGGCCTCAAACCCGGCTCTGGGCTGACGATCGTCTCCTGGCTGATGCGTCTCGGCTTCCTGCTCTCCCCGCCCCTGGTCGGCCTCGTCGCCGACGCCGCGGGCCTCCGCCTCGGCCTGCTGGTGGTACCGCTGGCCGGAGTCCTGGTCATCCTCCTCGCCGTCGTACTGCGCCCACGCGCACGCTGACCGAACCCGCCCGGCACCGGAAGGTACGCCCGTACACTCCCGGTGCTACGCTCCTGCCCATGTCGACGACGGACCACTTCGCGGACGACCCGCGCAGCAACCTGGAACGCATGCGGGCGGGCGACCTCTACATCGCCGACGACCCCGAGATCGCCCGCCGCCAGCAGCGGGCCGTCCGCCTGGCCGCCCGCTACCAGGCGGCCTACACCGAGGACGCCGACGCCGCCCGGCCGCTCCTGGCCGAACTGCTCGGCGCGCTCGGCGCGGAGGCGCACGTACGGCCGCCGCTGTACGTCGACTACGGCAGCAACCTCACGATCGGCGCCAGGACCTTCGTCAACTACAACCTGACCGCGCTGGACGTCGCCGCCGTCACCATCGGCGCGGACTGCCAGATCGGACCGAACGTCCAACTGCTCACCCCGACCCACCCGTTGGCGCCGGGGCCCCGCCGCGACAAGCTGGAGGCCGCCCGGCCGATCACCATCGGGGACAACGTCTGGCTCGGCGGCGGCGCGATCGTGCTGCCCGGTGTGACCATCGGGGACAACTCGGTGATCGGCGCCGGCGCGGTCGTCACCAAGGACGTCCCCGCGGACGTCGTCGCCGTGGGCAATCCCGCCCGCGTGGTACGGAGTCTGTGAGCCTGTCCTCATGGCCACCGGACACACCGACCCGCAGCGCCGCGAACGCATCCTCGCCGCGGCCCTCGACCTCATCGCCGACGAGGGGGTCGCCGGCGTCTCGCACCGCAGGATCGCCGCTCGCGCCGGCGTGCCGCTGGGGTCGATGACGTACCACTTCGACGGCATGGACGACCTGCTGAGCGAGGCGTTCCGGCGTTTCACCGACCACATCGTCGAACTCTTCGACCGGTATCTGAGCGCCCCGGCCGACCGCGAGGAGGCCAGGGCGGCGGTGACCGACCTCATCCACACCCTGTCCGAGGGCAGTCAGCGCGACCTGGTGCTGACCCAGGAGCTGTACACCCTGGCCGCCCGGCGCCCCGCCTACCGGGAACTCACCCACACCTGGATGGCCCGCAGCCGCATCCACCTGGAGCGGCACTTCGACCCGGACACCGCCCGGCAATTGGACGCGCTCATCGAGGGCCTGACCCTGCACCGGGCACTGGCCCAGCACCCGCACGACCGCGCCCTGACCCTGGAAGCCGTCAGACGCGTCACCACGCCGGGCGACCGGGCCGGCTGACCCGCTCTCGCCCGGCCCTGACACGGCAAGGACCGGTACTTCCGGCACACGCGAAGCAGGCCGGTCTCGGACATCTCCGAAACCGGCCTGCTCTGCGACTGTCTCCAGTCGGGACGACAGGATTTGAACCTGCGACCCCTTGACCCCCAGTCAAGTGCGCTACCAAGCTGCGCCACGTCCCGATGCCTGCCTGACCTGGGGTTTCCCCGGCAGGGCGTGCAGGAAAACCATACCGCACTCCAGGCGGTGGTCGCGCATCCCTTTCCCGCGCCGCCCGCACTTGACCTCAAGCTTGGTTGAGGTCGCACGATCGCCGGTATGACGACCACCACCGAGGAACGCGGGCGTGCCCACGGGTACGCCGACCTGTCCGGCCTGATGGCGCTGATGACGGGGGACGAGAAGCACGGGCCCGCCGCGACGTCCACCCTGGACGTGCTGTGGGTGCTGTACGACCGGGTGCTGCGGGTCGGTCCGGAGCGCGCGGACGATCCGGGACGGGACCGGTTCCTGCTGTCCAAGGGGCACGGGCCGATGGCGTACTACGCCGTGCTCGCCGCCAAGGGCTTTGTACCCGTGGACTGGCTGGACGGCTTCGGGACGTACGACTCGCCGCTCGGGCACCATCCCGACCGGACGCTGGTGCCGGGCGTGGAGATCGGCAGCGGTTCGCTCGGGCACGGGCTGCCGATCGGCGTGGGCACCGCGCTGGGGCTGCGTGCCCAGGGGCTCGGCGAGCCCCGGGTGTGGGTGCTGACCGGGGACGCCGAGCTGGACGAGGGCAGCAACCACGAGGCGATCGCCTTCGCCGGGGCGGCCGGTCTGGAGCGGCTGCACACCGTCGTCGTCGACAACGCCTCCGCCCGGCACGCCCGGCCCGGCGGTGTCACCGCCCGGTTCGCGGCCGCGGGCTGGTCGACGGCGACCGTCGACGGCCGGGACCACGCGGCGCTGTACGCCGCCTTCACCGCGCCGCATCCGGGCCGCCCGCACGTGGTGGTGGCCCGGGTCGAGCCGAAGTCCGCCTGAGCCCCGGCCCCGCCCCGCACGTCTTCTTGTGAAAGGACTCCCGATGGACACCATGCGTGACCGTTTCGCCCCGGTCGTGACCGAACTGCTGGACGAGGACCCGCGGGTCGCCGTGGTCCTCGCCGAGATCGGCGCGGACGGCTTCGCCGAGGCCGGGCGCCGGCATCCCGACCGGGTGATCAACGTCGGCATCCGGGAACAGCTCCTGGTCGGCGCCGCCGCGGGACTGGCGCTGACCGGACTGCGGCCCGTCGTGCACACCTTCGCCAGTTTCCTCGTGGAGCGGCCCTTCGAGCAGGTCAAACTGGACCTCGGCCATCAGGACGCCGGCGCGGTGCTGGTCAGCGCCGCCGCGTCCTTCGACTGGCCGGCCGGCGGGTACACCCACATGGCGCCCGGCGACGTGGCACTGCTGGACACCCTGGACGGCTGGACCGTGCACGTGCCGGGACATCCGGACGAGGCCGAGACGCTGCTGCGGCACGCGGTCGCCGCCGGGGACGACAAGGTGTACGTACGGCTGTCGGTGCGGTCGAACGCGGACGGGCTGCCGGTCGGCGGCGGGCGGTTCCGCACCCTGCGCGAGGGTGGGTCGGGCGTGGTCGTCGCCGTCGGGCCGGTGCTGGACGAGGTGCTCGCCGGCACGCAGGGACTCGACGTCACCGTGCTGTACGCCACCACGGTCCGCCCCTTCGACGCCGGGACACTGCGCCGGGCGGTCCGGGCGGCGCGGGCGGACGTGGTCCTGGTGGAGCCGTATCTCGCGGGCACCTCCACGGCGGCCGTGAACGACGCGCTGTCCGACGTACCGCACCGGGTGCTGGGGCTGGGAGTGGGGCGGCGGGAGCTGCGGCGCTACGGGCTCGCCGAGGAGCACACCGCCGCGCACGGTCTGGACGCCCGGTCGCTGCGGGACCGGATCGGCGGTTTCCTCGGGGCGGCGGCGCGCGGCTGACCCCGGGGGCCGTCAGCCGGTGGGCGGCAGGCCCAACCGGGGGTGGCTCTCCAGCAGGCCGGCCGGGGCGGCCTGGCGCCAGGAGTCGGCGAGGATGTCGCGCAGTTCGCCCTCGTCCTCCAGCGCGGCGAGCCGGACCCGCACCCAGGCGAACTGGGCCTCGTGCCCGGCGATCCAGAACTTCTCCGGTTCGGCGAGGGCGAGTTCGTCCCGCTCCTCCTTGGGGCAGCGCACGGCGACGGACGTCTCGTCTTCGGGCAGCGTGGCGAACATCTTGCCCGCCACCCGGAAGGTCGGCATGCTCCAGGCGGTCTTCTCCGCGGTGTCCGGCAGGGACAGGGCGATACGGCGTACGTCTTCGGCGTCCGGCATGTCAGGCACCGTAGCCCGGGGCACTGACAGCCGGCCTGGGACGCAGGCGCCCGCAGTACCGGGTGCTTTGCCCGGCCCGCATACGCTTTTGCCCATGACGCAAGAATCCGGCGGTGACGGCCTCGACGCCCTGGTCCGCGCCCGTATCCGCGCCCTGCGGCTGGCGCAGGGCTGGTCCCTCGACGAGTTGGCGAGCCGGGCCCGGCTCAGCCCTTCCACCCTCAGCCGGATCGAGACCGGCCGGCGGCGGCTCGCGCTGGACCAGCTCGTCACGCTCGCCCGCGCCCTGGACACCTCGCTCGACCAGCTGGTCGAGACCGCCGCCGACGACGTGATCTCCAGCCCGATGATCTACGCGGCCCAGCAGCGCATGCAGTGGCGGGTGCGCGCCGATCCTGGGCTGACCGTCGTACGTCAGCGTCTGACCGACCCGCCGCCCGACGGTCCGGCGGGGATGCGCGCGCATCCCGGCCGGGAGTGGCTCGTCGTCCTGTCCGGTACCGCGGTGCTGCTGCTGGGCGACCGGCGGCTCCGGGTGGAGACCAACCAGGCCGCCGAGTTCCCGACGATGCTCCCGCACGCCCTCGGCGCCGAGGGCGGGCCGTGCGACGTGCTGGGCATCTTCGACCGGGACGCCCGCCGGGGCCACGCGGACCGGCCCGCCCCTTGAGATCTTGCGCGACCGGCACGCCGGGCGGCCGGTGTCTTGCCCTTCCGGGAAGCGGCCACGCGATCCGCCGGTGCGGCTCCTAGCGTGGCCGGCATGACACACACCACCCCGCACACCGACCACCACGCAGATCACCGCACAGATCACCGCACAGATCACCGCACGGACGAGCACGCCGGCGATCAGGCGGAGATCCTCGACCTGGACGCCGAAGTGCTCGCCGAGCAGCTCGCCGACATCACCGCGTGGCTGCCCCTCACGGCCGCGCCCCAGCGGATCGTGGACCTGGGCTGCGGGACCGGGACCGGCACCTTCGCCCTGCTCCAGCGCTTCCCCGCGGCCGAGGTGACCGCCGTCGACGCCTCGGCCGGGCACCTGGACCGGCTGCGCGAGAAGGCCGCCGCGGCCGGTCTCACCGACCGGGTGCGCACCGTCGAGGCCGACCTCGACGCCGGCTGGCCGGACCTCGGCAGGCCCGAGCTGGTCTGGGCGTCCGCCGCCCTGCACCACATGGCCGATCCGGACCGCACGCTGCGCCAGGTGCGCGAGGCGCTCGCGCCCGGCGGGCTGTTCGCCGTCGTCGAACTGGCCGGGTTCCCCAGGTTCCTGCCCCCGGACGCGCCCGCCGACCGGCCCGGTCTGGAGGAACGCTGTCACGCCGCGCTCGACCGGCACCACGCCGAGCACCTGTCGCACCGCGGCGCCGACTGGGGCGCGAAACTCACCGCCGCCGGCTTCACCGTCGAGGCCGAGCGCACCGTCACCGTGGACCTGCCGGGCAGTGCGGCGGTCGGCCGTTACGCGCTCAGCGGTCTGCGCCGGATGCGCGGCGGGGTCGCCGCCCTGCTGTCGGCCGAGGACCTGGCCGCCCTCGACCGGCTGCTCGACACCGACGGTCCGCACAGCGTGCTGCGCCGCACCGACCTGACGGTGCGTACCGAGCGCATGGTGTGGGCCGCGCGGCGCGCCTCCTGAGCCGGCTCAGCCGGGCGGTCCCACGTGCTTGAAGTACAGCGTGGTGGACCGCAGGACGCCGGCCGGGGTGGCGGCGTAGTCGGGGATCTCGCCGGCCCGGGTCCAGCCCGCCGCGCGGTAGAGGCGTTCGGCGGGGCTGTCGGTCTCGGTGTCCAGGTGGAGCAGGGTGATGCCGGACGCGGCGGCGGCCCGTTCGGCGGTGTCCAAAAGGGTGCGGCCGAGACCCCGGCCGCGGGCCCGGCGGTGCACCATCAGCTTGACCAGTTCGGCGCGGTGGCGGCTGTTGGGCTTGTCCGGCAGAACGAGACTGACGGTACCGGTGACCGGTCCGTCCGGTCCATCCGCTCCCTTCTCCCGGGCCGTCCATACGGCGAGGCTCCCGGCGGCCACCGCGTCGGCCCGGGACCGCCACCAGGCCAGCGCCTCGGCCCGGTCCAGCGGGGCGAGGAAGCCGATCGAGGCCCCGCCGTGCACGGTGTCGGTCAGCAGGTCGGCCAGCTCCCCCGCGCGCTCGGTGAGCCGGGCCGCGTCCAGCCGGGTCACCGTCATGGCGGCGGTCATGGCAGCACCACCGCCAGTACGTACCGGACGCCGTCCGGCCCGGGGCAGCAAAACCGCGTCGGTCCCCAGACCCGCAGCCGCAGACAGTCACCGGTCGCCAGGTGGTGCGCGGTGTCCTGCGCGGTCACCTCCAACTCCCCCTCCAGCACCCAGATGTGCTGCTCCAGACCGGGCACGGGTGGCCGGTCGTACGCCAGGTCGGCACCCGCGGCGAGCCGGCCCTCCACGAGTTCGCCGCGCAGCCCGGCGTGCGGCGGGGACACCGACCGGCGTACGAAACCTGCGGCGCGGTCGGTCCAGATCTGCTGGTCGGCGACCCGGACCACGGGGGCGGGCCGGGCCTCGACCTCGCCGAGCAACTGGGACATGGTGCGTCCGTGCACCGCGCACAGGCGGTTGAGGAGGGCGGCGGTGGGGCTGGTCTCGGCCCGTTCGGCGCGGGACAGGGTGGAGCGGCTCACCCCGGTGCGTTCGGCCAACTCGTCCAGGGACCAGCCGCGTTCGGCGCGCAGTTCGGCCAGCCGGGTGCCGAGCCGGACGTCCATCGGGTCCGGGGAATCGCGGTCACTCTGTCTCATATCCGGGACAGTATCCCTGATGTGAGACAGCCTTGTTACGGGGCGCTCACTCCTCGGCGGCCGCCGCCAGCGAGTCCAGCACCGGGCGGATCAGCGGGTCCAGTCGAGGACGACCCTGCCGCCGCGCCCGCTCGCCACGTCAGCGAACTCGTGCCCGAGCGCCAGCGGGGCGCGCCCCATGCCCCGCACCCGGCCGTACCAGTCCCGGCGCGGGAGCCTCACAGCGGCAGACCGTCGGCCGCGCTCCGCTCGATCCGGCCCATCAGCTCCGCCGCCATCGCCTTGATGGTGGCGAGCCCCGCCTTCCCCCACGGTCTGGGCCGTACGTCGGCGGCGCTCACCGCGCCCAGTACCGTCCCGGTGCTGTCGATGAGCGGGGCGCCCAGATAGGAGCGGATGCCGAAGGTGTCGACGACCGGGTTGCCCGCGAACCGCGGATAGTCGCGGACGTCCTCCAGGGCCAGCGCCCGGCGCCGGGCGGCCACATGCGGGCAGAAGCCGTGGTCGCGGGGCTGCACCCGGGCGAACTCGAGGACCCGGCCGTCGCCCGTCGCCGCGGCCCGGGGCGCGTGCAGACCGGCGAACAACTGCCCGTTCTCCACCAGGAAGTTGACCATCGCGTACGGCACGTCGGCCACGTCCGCGAGCCGGTCGGCGAAGGCGTCGAGCGCGGGGTCGGGGCGCTCCGCGAGGCCGAGCAGCCGCAGTCGCCGTACCCGCGCGGGTGCCTCCCGGTCCTCGGGCGTGAGCAGCAGCCGTCCGGGCGGGCGCGGCGGGTCGTAGGTCATGGGCGGCTCCAGGGCGAGGGCTGTGGCGGGGCGGGCGGGCGATCACATGTGGGCGCCGCGGCCCGTGGCGGGCTCCGGCGTGTGGGCGATGAGGTGGCGTACGAGGGTGAGCAGGGTCCTCACGCCGGAGCTGGAGATACGGGCGTCGCAGCGCACGATCGGGACCTCGGCGGGCAGGTCCATGGCGGCGCGTACCTCCTCGGTGTCGTAGCGGTGGGCGCCGTCGAACTCGTTGACGGCGACGATGAAGGCCAGGCCGCGCTGCTCGAAGAAGTCGATGGCGGCGAAGGACTCCTCCAGCCGCCGGGTGTCGGCGAGGACGACCGCGCCGAGCGCGCCCTCGCACAGTTCGTCCCACATGAACCAGAACCGTTCCTGGCCCGGCGTGCCGAACAGGTACAGCACGTGCCGCGGGTCGAGGGTGATGCGGCCGAAGTCCATGGCCACCGTGGTCTCGAGCTTGTTCTCGATCCCTTCCAGGTTGTCGGTCGCGGCGCTGACCGTGGTGAGCAGTTCCTCGGTACTGAGCGGCGCGATCTCGCTGACCGCGCCGACGAAGGTGGTCTTGCCCACCCCGAATCCGCCCGCCACCAGGATCTTCAGCGCGGTGGGGAACGGGTCGGCGCCGGACGCGTCGTACTCACAGCTGTCGTCGTAGTCCATCGAGCACTGCCTCCAGAAGGGCCCGGTCCGTGGGGTTGTGGTGGAACTCGGCGGGTGGCTTGGTGGTCAGCGCGCCGCAGTCGACGAGGTCCGACAGCAGCACCTTGGCGACCGCCACCGGCAGCCGCAGATGGGCGGACACCTCGGCGACCGGGACGGGCGCGCGGCACAGGTCCAGGGCCTGGGTGTGCTCCGGACCGAGATAACCGAGGGGGGTGGCCCCGGTGGCCATCACCTGCGACATCAGGTCGAGGGCGACGGTGGGCCGGGTACGGCCGTTGCTGACCGTGAAGGGGCGCACGAGGCGCCCGGCCGCCTCGTCCACCCACGGCCCGTCGCCGGCCGTCACCACGCTCACGGCCTCATCGCCGGGGAAGCCGGGGAAGCCGGGGAGACCGCGGACTGAACGGTGTGCTGCCGGGGCGCGGTCACCAGGTAGGGGCGGACACTCTTGACGAGCATCGCCATCTCGTAGCCGAGGACCGCCGCGTCGGCCTCGCGGCCGGCCAGTACGGCCAGACAGGTGCCGGAGCCCGCGGTGGTCACGAACAGCAGCGTCGAGTCGAGTTCGACGACGACCTGCCGTACGTCCCCGCCGTCGCCGAACCGGATCCCGGCGCTGCGGCCGAGGGAGTAGAGGCCGGAGGCCAGCGCGGCCATGTGGTCGGCGCTGTCGGCGTCGAGGCCGTGGACGGACTTCACCAGTCCGTCGCAGGACAGCAGCACCGCGCTGGACGTGTGCGGCACCCGCTGCACGAGGCCGCTCATCAGCCAGTCGAGGTCGGACACCTGTCCGGTGGGCGCATCGCTCGCCATGGTGGATCGACTCCTTGGGGTACGAAGATCTGCGCAAGCGCTGAGGGCGGGGGTGGGGGT
Organism: Streptomyces sp. JW3; assembly: GCF_052216785.1. NCBI lineage: Bacteria > Bacillati > Actinomycetota > Actinomycetes > Kitasatosporales > Streptomycetaceae > Streptomyces > Streptomyces sp. JW3. Next base: position 26,293 of record NZ_JBQOUX010000036.1, read on the forward strand.
GGGGGTGGGAGCGGGGTGGTGTGTGGTCATCCGGCCGGTGCGCTCCCGTCGGGACGGGTGAGGGGGTCGGTGCTGCCGGGGGCGGGCGCCGACCGGGCGTCGGTGGTTCGGGGGACGTCGCCGGTGTCGGCCGGGAACGGCTCCGGATGCCCCGGCTCCAGGCGCTGCTGGGCCTCGGCGAGGCCGATGCCGCGCTGGAAGGCGGCCATCAGGCCGGGATCGTGCCCGGCGACCTGGTCGGTGTCCTGGCGGGGCGCGGGCCCCTCGCGCAGTTGCGGCACGAGATGTTCCTGGGCGCGGCGGAGGGGCAGCCGGGGCTTGTCCATGGTGCCGCGCACGGCGGTGTGGCGCGGGACGGGCGGTGCGGTGGTGTGCTCGGCGACCAGCGGCCGGTCGCCGGGCCGGATGCCGGCCACCGCCTCGGCGGGGGTGGCCCGCACCGCCCCCCGGGCACCGCGCACGGGCAGCGGCGGGGCGACACCCGTGCCCGTGCTGCGGGAAGCGGCCGGGGCGAGCCGGGGCTCGGGGGGGACGGGCGACGCCGGTACGGCGGCGGCGGGTGGGGAGGGTAGCGGGGCCGGGTGCGGGGTCGGGTGCGGGGTCGGGGCGGCAGACGCGGAATCGGTGGCCGACCCGGGCCCGGTGGCCGGTGCGGCCCCTCCGGCGGGGGCGAACCCGCCCGCGGACTCGAACCCGCCCGCGGACTCGAATCCGGCCGTGGACACGGGTCCGGCCGTGGACAGGGGCGGTGGCGGTACGGCCGTCAGGCCGCCGCCGATGGTCGCCGGCGGCGGCGCCGTGTCCGGGGCCGAGGTGTCCGGGGCCGTCCCCAGCAGGGCCCCCGGCACGATCAGGACGGCCTGGACGCCGCCGTAGATGTTGGTCTGGAGGCGGACGCCGATGCCGTGCCGCTTGGCGAGCTGGGAGACCACGAACAGGCCGATGCGGCCGTCCGCCAGCAGCCGGGCGACGTTGACCTGGTCGGGGTCGGCGAGCAGGCCGTTCATCCGCTGCTGTTCGGCGACCGGCATGCCCAGGCCGCGGTCCTCGACCTCGACGGCGAGTCCGGCGGTGACCAGGTTGGCGCGCAGCAGCACCTGGGTGTCGGGGGCGGAGAACACCGTGGCGTTCTCCACCAGTTCGGCCAGCAGGTGGATCACGTCGGCGACGGCGTGACCGCGCAGGGTGCCGTCGACCGGCGGCACCAGCCGCACCCGGGAGTACTGCTCGACCTCGGCGATGGCCGAGCGCAGCACCTCCGTCATGGAGACCGGGTGGCTCCACTGCCGGCGGGAGACCGCGCCGCCGAGCACCGCGAGGTTCTCCGCGTGGCGGCGGATGCGGGTGGCCAGGTGGTCGACGTGGAAGAGGCCCTTGAGCAGGTCGGGGTCCTCCTGCTCGTTCTCCAGCTCGTCGAGGATGGAGATCTCCCGGTGCACCAGCGACTGGAGGCGCCGGGCGAGGTTGACGAAGACCTCCAGTTTCTGTTCGCTGCCCGCCTGGCTGGAGAGCTGGGCGGCCCGGACGACGGCGCTGACGGCACCCTCGTGGGCGCGGGACAGGTCGGCGGCGAGCAGTTCGAAGTCGTCGGCGTCGTCCGGCGGTCCGCCGCGCGGTTTGCGCTGCGGCGCGGCCTCGCCACGCCGCAGCGTCTCGACCAGGGCGCGCAGTTCCGCCTCGCCCCGGGCGGTGCTGCGGCGCAGCGCGCCCAGGCGTTCGCCCACGGTTCGGGCGGCGCGGTCGGCGGCGACGGCGGCGATGACGACGGCGGCCGCGGTGACGCAGAGGGCGCCGGTCAGCACGGCCCACAGCGCGGGGGCCGGGCGGATGCCGGTGGACCGGACGGTGAACAGGACGGCCGCCGAGGCGCTGAGGGCGACCGCGACGGGCGGCAGCACGGCGAGCCGGAGCAGCTGGGACCGTATGGGGGTCTCGGGCAGCACGGGCTCGGTGCGGGCGGCCGGCCGGCCGTGCCGGCCGCCTTCACGGCGGTCGGCGCGCACGGCCGGGGCGCGGAGGTGAGACATCGGTGTCCTCGGGTACGGGTCCGTGGGCGGACACTCACAGTAGTCGCGTGTGCATCAGGCGTGCTGGGCTGTTTGCCGAAATCCCCCGCAGATGACCTTTAAAGCGCGAGATAACGATCAAGAACGATCAGATAGCAATCACCCTCGGTTACCACACACCCCCCACTCGGTCCTTTTGCCCGCACATGGTTCGCCCGCCTCTCCGACATATATATGATTGCTATATGCATCAATCCGACGAGCAGCGCATCGAGTGCGCGGCTCGGGGCCTCCTCAGAGGCATCGGACAGCTGGCACAGGCGCTCTTCCGCACCGGTGGCTTCGGGCTGACCCGCAGCCAGGTGGCCGTGCTGGACGCGCTGGAGGACGCCCCCCGGCGGGTGACCGCGCTCGCCGCGTGCACCGGCATGGTCCAGCCGCGCGTGACCGTGGTCCTCCAGAGCCTCGAAGAGCGCGGCCTGGCCACGCGCGAGCGCTCGGCGGCCGACCGGCGGGTGGTCCAGGCGTCCCTGACGCCGACCGGCCGGGAGCTGCTGGAACAGGGGCGCCGGCGGATGGCCGCCGCCCTGCTGCGGGGCCTCGACGCCGGTGTCGAGGACTCCGAACGCGCCGTGGGCGCCGCCCGGGACGCGCTCACCGTCCTGTCGGACGCGATGATCGCATCGAACGCGATGACCACAGCGCAGACGACGGACACCGTGCACACGATGAACACGACGGACTCGATGAACACGACGGACTCGATGGACAAGGATTCGGAGGCCACTTGAGCAGCCCAGGCACCGCGGCGTCGGACACGGCACCGGAAGCGATGCCCCCCGCGCCACCCCCCGCCACCCCCGCCACCCCCGCTCCCGCCCACCCGGCGGGCACCCTCGCGCCGCGCCGGGTGGGTGGCCCCCCGAGACGCTGGGACTGGGTGCTCGCGGCCGACCCCGGCCTCGGCCGGCTCCAGTCGGGCTGGCGCACCTTCGTCGCCATGGTGACCGCCCTGGCGACCGGCTACGGCATGGCCCGGGCCCTGGACCTGCCCGCGATGATCGGCATGATGGTCGGCGGGATGATGGGCCTGATGAGCGCCTTCGCCGTCGCCGAGAACACCTGGCAGCGGCTGGCCCGCGCCATCCTGTGGATGCCGTTCCCCTACGCCGCGATCCTCTACCTGGCCGCCGAACTGCACGACGAGCGGGCGCTGGAGATCGGCCTGATGGTCGTCGCGCTCGCGCTGACCTTCTTCCTCGCCCGGTTCGGCCAGCTCTTCCTGCTCACCGGCATGATGCTGTTCAACGGCCTGATGGTCGGCATGATGGCGAACATCCCGGCGTCGATGTCGGGCCAGGCGTTCGTCGTCGCGCTGGTCGCCGCCGCCGCGGTCCTGGCCACCCGGCTGCTGCTGTGCTACCCGATGCCCCGCGAGGACCTGCTGCGCACCCAGCGCGCCTTCGTCGTGGAGGCCCGCCGGGTGGCGGACGCGGCCGTGGACGCCCTCGACCCCGACGCCGACCAGCAGCGGGCGGTGCGCCGGATGTCCCGCTCACTGCGCCGCCTCAACATCACCACCGTCACCATCGACGGCTGCCTCGCCCAGCCCGAGGTCGCCGCCAACCCCGACATGGCCGAGCTGCTGCACCGGCACCTCTTCGACGCCGAACTGGCGCTGCGCGGCATCGGCCGCGCCGTCCAGGACCTGGCCGGCCGGGACGTGCCCCCGCGGTTGCGCGAGGCGATGGCCGTCGGCTTCGTGCTGGCCCGGGACACACCCCTCGGCAGCGCCCAGGGGCTGCACCCCGCGGCCGAGCACATCCGCCGCCAGGCCGACCACGTACTCCACCACGCCGCCCCCGGCGACCGGCAGGCGGAGACCGTCGAACTGGCCCACCGCGTCGCCGGTCTCCTCGACTCGCTGGCCGGCTCGCTGTCCCAGTGGCTCACCCTGGGCTGGAGCTCCCCCGCGGCCCCGGCGAAGGTCCCCTTCCAGCCGACCGTGGCCCTGGAGCGCGGCCTTCCGCCCGGCTCGGCCCCCGCCACCCGGCGGGTCCTGGCGGCGGGCGCGGACCGGAGCTGGCGCCGGATCGTCCCCTTCGTACGCGCGCCCCTGCACGCCGGGATCGCCGCCGCCATCGTCTGCCCGCTCACCGACGCCATCGACCCGCAGCGCTTCTACTGGGGCCTGGTCGGCGTGATGATCACGCTGTTCGGCACCAACACCACGCATGAGCGGCTGCGCAAGTTCGGCCACCGCATGGCGGGCACCGTGATCGGCGCGGTGATCGGCATCGCCCTGCTCGGCGTGCTGGGCACCGGCCATGTCTACGCGACGCTCACCGTCATCGTGCTGGGCCTCACCTTCGGCGCCTGGGGGATGCAGCGCGCCTACGCCCTGTGGGTGGTCGGCCTGGTGGTCGCGCTGGTGCAGCTGTACGGCCTGACCACCTCGTACGACGGCATGGACCATCTGCTCGGTGAACGGCTGCTGGACAACGGGCTCGGCATCCTGATCGCCACCGCCTGCGCCGCGCTGATCTTCCCGCTGTCCAGCCGGCGGATCACCCGGGAGGCGGAGCGCGGTTACGTCGCCGCCGTCGACGACCTCGTCGGGCAGCTCGGCGAGCGCTGGCGGGACCCGGAGGCCCCGGTCCGGCTGCGCGGCGCCGCCCGCGCGGTGGACGCCGCCCTGTTGCAGGTGGTGAGCCTGGCCCGGCCGCTGGTGCGGATGCCGCTCGGGGTGCGTGGCCGGGCCGCGGAGCACCGCACCGCGCTGCTGACCACGGCCACCGGGCACGCCCGCGCGCTGGCCTCGGCGGCCGACATCGACGTCGATCTGGCGCCGCGGCAGGCCGAACGGTTCACGCTGGTCACCACGGCGCTGGCCGGCTCGCTGGGCGCGCTGGAACGCTCGCTGGCGGCGGGCGAGCCCGAGGGCACCTGGCAGCGGGTGGGACCGCTGATCGGTGAGCTGCGGGCGGAGCTGGATCTGGCGCCGCCCGGTCCCCGGGCCACCCGGCTGCGCCGGGCGCTGCGGGAACTGGCCGCGCTGGACGAGACGTTGGCCGGGTACGCGGAGCGGTGCGGGCTCACCCTGCGCAGCGCCGCGCCCGGCGAGGTGGCGAGTTCGCCGATGGAACGCCGGGCGCGGGCGCTCGTGGCCCAGTGGGCGGTGCGGCCCGCGGCCCGGGACACGGCCACCGCCGTCGCCCCGGCGGAACCCGCACCGCGCACCCCGGCCGGGACGGCGACGGCACCGGCCGCGCCGGCCGCCCGGCCGGTGCCGCACGGCACCGGCGGGGTCGGCGTCGTGGGCGCCGTCCGGTGTGCCGCGCACCCCGCCGGCTGTGCGGGCTGGGTCACCGTGATCGACGCCCGGGGCAAGCGGGTCGCGGCGGGCCCGTTCCGCGCCGGCCGCTACCGGGTCGACGGGCTGTGGCCCGGCAACCACACCCTCGTCGTGTCGACACCCGACCACGCGCCGCACGCCGAGTTCCTGCACGTGCCCGCCGCCCCCGGCACCGGTCTTGTGGAACACGACCTGCGGCTGTAGCGGAGGGAGGACGGAGGCGGCGGCAGCACCCCGGGGGTCGCGCAGGGCTCGGACCAGATCGTCGGCGAGTCGGTCCAGCCGGCATGGCGGCGTCCCCCGTCATGCCGAAGACATCACGGGTGCCTTCCTTGACGACGGCCCGGCGGTCCGCCCCGGTCAGGGTGCCGATGGCGTCGAGGGTGTATGTGGTGCCGTCGAAGCGGCGCCCGGGGCCGAGCACGTCGCGCACACGTGCTCACCGGCCGCGAGCCGCTCGACCACCCTGTCGCGCCTCGGCGTCGGCATCGCCGTCCTCCCTGCCCCCGGCTCGACCAGCTCGGCCGGCTTGCCGTTGAGCTCGATCTCACCGTCGCACACCACCCCGCGAACCGCCCGGGGCATCTCTCCGACCGGAACGACCCCACCCGCCGCAGTTCGTCACACATCCGCGCGTCGAGAGCGATGAACGGGGCCTCCAGGAGCGCGGTCTCCGGGTCCACCGCGAGCACGAGCGCCAGTCGCACGCGCCGCCTCAGTACCCCGACCACCTTCGTGACACATGCGCCCATGAGCCGTCCGCCTTCCAGTGATGCCTGAGTCCGCTTCCTTCTGATGACTCCTTTGCTACCGGGAAGTTGAGTCCCGTCAGGAGCCGTGGCCGGTACCCCGGCGGCACGACTGTCCGGCCGAGGCGGCCCACTGCGGCTCGTCGGCCGCTCGCACGCTCACCCCACCTCGGACAGTTGTCGAACAATCAATGCGGCCAGGACGGTAACAGTGGCACATCGTGTCCGCAATAGACGGAGCGCTTCGGGCAAGGTGTTTAACAATCAGAGCGATCAATGTCATGCCAGTGGGTTGACAACCCTGGCCGAGCACCTCAGCCTGACAACGGACGGTCACCGTGACGCTTCACCGGGACTGATGTACCCGACAGATCCGGCCAGTTGGCCACGCCCGTCGAACGCCGGCCCTTCGGCGCGACAAGAGCTTCCCGCTCGCAAAGGTGTCATCGAGACGACGTACGCCTGAGCACCATCGGAAGGTGAGGACCCTTTGAGCACGTACACCGTGGCGGTCCGGGACTACGCGCACACCACCCCGTTGAAGACGGGGCAGCGCGAGGTCAGGAACCGCACCCTCGAATTCCCCGAGATCGAGCCCATCCACCGGGCGTTCGCCCCCATGGTCCGCGAACTGCGGTACGACGTGGCCGAGTTGGCGATCGCCACGTATCTCCAGGCCTGGGAACAGGACAAGGGCGTCAGTCTGCTGCCGATCGTCATGAGCGGCCGGCTGCACCACAACACGCTGGCACAGTTGCCGGACGGGCCGATCCGCCACCCCGCCGAGCTGGTGGGCCGGCGCGTCGGCGTGCGGGCGTACAGCCAGACGACGGGGCTGTGGGTGCGCGGTGTCCTGAAGGAGGACTACGGCGTGGACGCCGACCGGATCACCTGGGTCACCACCGAGGGCCCGCACGTGGCGGAGTACGCCGAGCCTTCGAACGTGGAGCGGACCGACGGCGCCCTCAAGGACCTGCTGTGGGACGGCGACATCGCCGCCGTGATCGGCGGGAGCGGACTCGTCCCGGTCATCCAGGACTGGGAGACGGCCGAACAGGCGTGGTCCGCCCGGCACCGGACCGTGCCGATCAACCACATGCTCACCGTCCGCACGGAGCTGCTGCGCAGCGACCCGGAGGCGGTCCGCGACATCTACGCCGCCTTCACCGCGAGCATCGACGACACCCGCACGGACACCCCCCGCTCGGTCCGGGAGCGTGCCGTCACGCACGGCCTCAACGACACACTCCTCGCGGGGGTGCGCCTGGCGATCCAGTACGCCCGTGAACAGCGGCTCATCCGGTCCGCGGTGACACCCGAGGACCTGTTCGCCGACTACACGAAATACGTCGCCTCCTGACCACCAGTACCGAGCGCGTCAGGATTGTTTGACGATCCTGACACCCAAGTCTTGATAGAGCCGTTTCGCGCGCGTACGGTGGCCGAAAATGTAAGACACTTCACGTCGGCCTGCGGGTCGAGTCGCGCCGTCGGCGTATCGGCGGCAGTGCGGGTTCCGGGTCCGGAAGCAACAGAGGAGTTGTTTCATGTCCAGCACCATGTGCGCGTTCACCGCTGCGGTGCGGCGCCCGGACCGCGGTACGCGAGGCGGCCGAGGACCGGGTCCGGCCCCCGCCGCGTACCCGTCCCGCGGCTCGGGATGAGCCACCCGCCCGGCGTCGCCCCCGCCCCGCGGCGCCACGGCAGCCGCTGCCCCGCTCCCGTCGCCGACCGCCTCGCCGCCCGCACCCGGCAGCTCCGCGAGCACACCTGATCACATCCGCCCCGCCGCGCGCCCTCCACCCGTACCGAGGTATTCATGTTCCACGTCGACACCCACACCCACATCATCTCGCCCGACACCGCCGCCTACCCCGCGGCCCCGCTCGGCGGTCACCGCTCCGACTGGTCCAGGGAACGGCCCGTCGACATCGACGGCCTGCTGCGCCAGGCCGACGCCGCCGCCGTCGACCACCTCGTTATCGTCCAGGCGTCCACCGTCTACGGCTTCGACAACAGCTACGTGGCCGACCAGCTCACCCGGCACGCCGACCGCGTCAGCGGCGTCTGTTCGGTCGACTTCCTCTCCCCCGGTGCCGTCGACGACCTGCGGCACTGGATCGACGAGCGGGGCTTCACGGGGGTCCGTATCCGCGCCGCCGACGGGACGACCGCGGTCCCCACCCCCGGCCGCGGCCTCGACGACGAGCGCATGGCGCCGGTCTGGCAGTTCCTGTCCGAACGCCGGGTGCCGGTGTGCGTCCAGATGCACGCCCAGCACGCGCCCATACTCGCCGGCCTGCTTCAGCAGTACCCCGGACTCACCGTGATCCTCGACCACGCGGGCCGGCCGCGCCTCGACGCCGGCGCTCCGCCGTACCCCGACGCCCCGGGCCTGCCCCCGCTGCACGCGACCGGCCGGGTCTTCGTCAAGCTCACCCCGCCGGCCGTCCTGCGGGCCCAGCGCGAGGCCGGCTCCGCGGCACCGCTGGTCGCGACGCTGATCGAGGAGTTCGGCGCGGCACACGTGATGTGGGGCTCCAACTACCCGGCCTCCGCCGGGAAGCTGGCCGAGCTGGCCGACCTCGTCAAGGAGCAGCTGCCGGCCCTCGACGCCGCGGACCTGGCGCTGGTCGCGGGCGGCACCGCGGCCCGGCTGTACGGCCTCGCCGGTGACGACTCCGCCGCCTTTCGGCGCTAGGCGGCGGCCATGAACCGAGCCCGGCCCCCCGCCGACCGCCGGCGCCGCGGCGCCGCCCTGACCGCCCTCGGCCTGGTGGTCGCCCTGCTGGCGACCGCGTGCGGCAGTGGCCCGCCGCCCGACCCGAAGGCCAAGGACCTCGACACCCTGTACCAGGAGGCCAAGGCCGAGGGACAGGTCATCTGGTTCGCGCCGAAGCCGGAGGCGCAGATGCGGCCGGCCATCGACGCGTTCAAGAAGAAGTACCCGGGGATCGACGTCAAGTACACGAACAAGAAGGCCCCCGACCTCGTCACCCAGCTCAATGTCGAACAGGCCGCGGAGCGGGTGAGCTTCGACGTCTCCAACGCCGGCGGGCTCACCGTGCTGCCGTCGCTGGACATGGCGGCGAAGGTGGACTGGGCCGACTACCAGGTGCCCGCCGACCAGGTCTTCGCCGACGACTTCGTCTACGTGTGGGCCGTCCCGAAGGTGTGGGCGTACAACACCGACGCCGTCGCCGCGAAGAACGCGCCCGCGAGCTGGGACGACCTGCTCGCCTCCCGATGGAACGGCGGCAAGCTCACCGTCGAGTCACGCGGCTCCTTCATGACCGTGTGGGACCAGGACCCCTCCCTGGGCTCCGACGCCGCTCTCGACTACGCCTCCCGGCTGGCGAAGCTGAACCCGCACTACACCGAGAACACCACACAGGCGCACACCAACATCGTCTCCGGCCAGACACCGGTGGGCACCGACCTGATCAACCTCGTGCTGGAGGACCAGGCCAAGGGCGCGCCGATCAGTGTGGCGCCGGTCGGTCCCACCAACGCCAACAAGTCCTATCTGTTCGTGCCCAAGGGCTCCCCCCATCCGGCGGCGGGCCGCCTGCTGACCGCCTTCCTCGCCTCCGCGCAGGGGCAGGCCGCCCTGGTCGACACCTACAACTCGGTCATCCCCACCGACACGGACTGCACGCAGGCCGCCACCAACAAGGTGATCGGTGCGCTGTGCGAGGCCGGCGTCAAGTGGTTCAGCGAGACCGACATCAAGCAGTACGAGCAGTTCTCCGCCTTCTTCCCCAAGGTCGAAGACGCCTTGGGCACCGACGTCAACTGACGGACCGCCCCGACGCACCGCTGCCCGCGGCCGGCGGCCGCCGCGGGCAGCGGGCCCGTCCGCCCCTTCTTGGAGACTTCGACGATGCAGTCTGGCACCCAGCCCTCCGTCGCTGTACGCCCTGACCCCGAACGTCAGGACCGCGTCCAGGCCGACGTGGCCGACCTACGCCCCCGGCGCCGGGACCGTGTCCTGGGCGGCGTCAACATCGCCATCGGCGCCGTCCTCGCCTATCTCGTGCTCTTCCCCCTGGGCATGCTGGTCTACAGCAGTCTCAAGGACAGCGAGTTCAAACTGCCCTTCCAGGTCGCCGGTTTCTCGCTCTCCAACTTCACCCAGGTCTTCAGCTCCGAGCGGCTGCTCGAAGTCACCCTCAACTCGGTGGTCTTCGTGGCCGGCACCGTGGTGCTGGCCTCGGTCATCAGCGTCACCCTCGCCTACCTCTTCGAACGCACCGACATCCCCGGCCGCCGCCTGCTCGCGCCGAGCACCCTGGCCCCGATGGCCGTGCCGGCCACGGTGATGGCGGTCGCCTGGGTGCTGGCGGCCAACCCCGCCAACGGCCCGCTCGCGATCGCCATCGAGCGGACCCTCGGATTCACCGTCGACATCTACTCGCTGCCCGGCATGATCCTGGTGGCCGGCGTCTTCGGCGTACCGGGCATGTACATCATGCTGGCGCCGACCTTCGCCCGGCTCAACCTGGAGTTCGAGGAGGCCGCGGCCACCTCGGGAGCCGGCTGGTGGACCCGGACCCGCAAGGTGGTGCTGCCGCTCACCCTGCCGTCCATCACCGCGGCGAGCATGCTGCTGGTGGTCATCGCGCTGGAGGAGTTCGCCATCCCGGCCATGCTCGGGATGCCGAACCAGATCTACGTGTTCAGCAGCTACGTCCAGGCCGCGCTGCAACCCCCCTCGGGTCTGCCCGACTACGGCCAGGCCAGCGCCTACGGCATCCTCCTGGTCCTGCTGTCCCTGGTGATGATCGCCGTCTACCGGCGCCAGACCCGCGAGGCACACCGCTTCCGGGTGGTGTCGGGCAAGGGGTACCGGGCCGCGCCGGTGCGGCTGGGACGGTGGCGCGTCCCGGTCGCCGTCCTGGTGACGCTCTACGTGTGTGTGGCGATCGTCGTGCCGATCCTGACCCTGATCTGGACCAGCCTGACCCCGTTCCTCCAGCCGATCAGTGTCGACAACCTGGACGGGCTGAGCTTCGCCAACTACGGCTCGATCTTCACCGACCCGAACCTGACCCACGCGGTCCTCAACACCCTGGTCATCAGCCTGCTCACCGCGACCCTGACGGCCGTCTTCGGCACCTGGCTGGCGCTGGCCTCGGCCCGCGGCGGCCGCGCCGGCCAGGCCCTGTTCGACCTGTCCTTCCTGGTCTTCGCCATCCCCAGCGTGGTCCTGGGCGTCGCGGTGCTGTTCCTGTACCTGTTCCTGCCCATCCCGGTGTACGGCACTGTGTGGATCATCGTCATCGCGCTCACCACCCGCTACATACCGCGCGGTTCCCGCATGATCCAGACGTCCCTGCTGCAACTCGACCCCGGTCTCGAGGAAGTGGGCCGGGTCTCGGGCGCGTCGAACGTCACGGTGCTGCGCCGGGTGGTGCTTCCGCTCATCGCGCCGGCCGTGTCACGGACCTGGCTGTGGGTGTTCGCCAACGCGCTGGGCGAACTGCCCATCGCACTGCTGCTGTCCAGCTCGGACAACCGCACCGTCGTGGTCCTGCTGTGGGACATGATCGGCGAGAGCGCGAACTATCCCGAGGCCAGCGCCCTCGCCGTCCTGCTGCTCGCCCTCTCCTCCGTCTCCGTCTGGTGGGTCAACCGGCGTGGCTTCCAACAACACATCTGAGGTGTCGTGACCGTGCAGAACCTGGTTTCCTCCGACTACTCCGTCGAGATCTCCGGCCTGGAGAAGCGATACACCCCGCAGCGCGGCGGCGAGGGCAGCCGCGGCATCGAGGATGTCAACTTCACCGTGCCACACGGCGAGTTCCTCACCCTGCTGGGGCCCAGCGGGTGCGGCAAGACGACCACGTTGCGCTGTCTCGCCGGGCTGGAGACGGCCGATCGCGGCGAGATCTCGATGAACGGCCGGCCGGTCTTCTCCGCCGCGACCCGCCGCGACGTCTCCCCCGAGGCCCGGCCGATCGCGATGGTGCCGCAGTCCTACGGCATCTGGCCGCACATGAAGGTCTTCGACAACGCCGCGTTCCCGCTGCGGCACGGCCGCACCACCTACTCCCGGGACGAGACCCGGGGGCGGGTCCTGGCCATGCTGGAACAGGTGGGTCTGACCGAGTACGCCGACCGGTGGGCGACCCAGCTCAGTGGCGGCCAGCAGCAGCGGCTGGCGCTGGCCCGGGCCCTGCTGTGCGAGCCGGAGGTGCTGCTGCTGGACGAGCCGCTGTCCAACCTGGACGCCAAGCTGCGCGCCCAGCTGCGCGCCGAACTCCGTTCGTTCCAGCAGAAGTTCGGCGTCACCACGATCTACGTGACACACGACCAGGGCGAGGCACTGGCCATGTCCGACACGATCGTCGTCATGAACCGGGGCCGGATCGAGCAGATCGGCACGCCGAACGAGATCTACGACTCGCCGGCCTCCCGGTTCGTGGCCGACTTCGTCGGCAGCGCCAACCTGATCCCCGGGGTGACGCAGACGGCGGTGGGTTCCGGTGACCGCGTGGTCGACGCCAAGACCGCCGTCGGCGTGGTGCGCTGCGAGCGCTTCACCGCTCCCCCGGTGCTGCCCACCGCCGGCCAGGAACTGTCCGTGTGCGTCCGGCCGGAGAACATCCGCGTCACCGCGGGGGCACCAATGACCGAGACCGCCAACCGGTTCACCGCGCGCATCGTGTCCAGCGAGTACCTCGGGGACCGTCAGGAGGTGGTCGTGGCGGTGGGCGACGTGGAACTGCGCGCGCACGCCTCCGCCCACCTCGGCGCCCGTCCGGGCGACGAGGTGACCGTGGTCCTGGACCCCGAGTGGACCATCGCCCTGTGGTCCTGACCGCCGGACCCGTGCCCTACCGGCCGGCCGGCCGCGACGGGTCGGCGGGCTCGGCCAGTTGCAGCTGGAGAGCCCGCCGGGCCGCCGACAGATGGTGCTTCATCGCCGCCGCGGCGGCCTCCGGGTTGCCGGTGGCGATCGTGGCGAGAATGGCCTCGTGCTCCCGGACCGAGTCGGTCCGCGGATGTGCCCGGTCCGCGTCCCGGTACTGCTGCATGACCAGGGGGTAGAGCAGGCTGTCGACGAACCTGGCGAGCGTGGCGTGCCGGGCCGCCTCCCGGATCTGTTCGTGGAAGCGGCGGTTGAGCCGCCAGTACTCGTCGCGGCCGCCCGGCACCTGGCACTCCCACATCCGCTCGCAGGTCTCGGTCATCGCGGCGATGTCGGCGGCGGTGGCCCGGGTGGCCGCGCTCGCCGCCAGCGCCGACTCGAGCACCTCGCGGGTCTCCAGGATCTCGAGCGCCTCGCTGACCGAGAAGGAGCGGGTACGGGCGCTGCGGTGGGCCTCGGCGGTGACGTACCCCTCCTGGGCGAGCCGCGCGAGCACGGACCGCAGCGTGCCCCGGGAGACTCCCAGCCGGCTGGTGAGCTCCGACTCGGTCAGCCGTGCGTCCGGTGGATAGTGACCGGACAGGAGCAGCGCACGGAGGTCGTTGTACGCCTGTACCGTCCGGTTGGCGCTCGCGTCCGCACCGCCCCCGTTGCCCGGTCCCGTCCCCGTAGCTGACGCCATGGTGTGGTCCTCCAACGTGGCCCGGATCAGCACACGCGTTGCGTTGTCTCCGACAGATTCCCGGCCCGCCTGGCGATGCCGGTGCGGCCGGTATTGTACAACAACTTTGGCCACAGCGCGGGATGCTCTCCCCAGAGCTCCGGCGAACCGGCCTGCCTGTCGTTGCACAATCGAACGCACCCGTCTGATCGCGCACCCTCATCGGGCATCGGGCATCGGGCGTGACGCGGGCGCGGGGCACGGGTCCACCGGGGAGGTCACGCCGTCGCCGGGGACGCGGCGTCGTCGGTGAAGGAGTACGGAGGCCAGGGTCCCAGGAAGCGGACGCGGGTGGCGGGTTCCCGGGTGCGCAGGTCGCTCAGCAGGCGGCCGACCGTGTCGATGTCCTCGTCGCGCACCAGCAGGGCGGCGGACAGGACCCCGGTCTCGTCCGGCCCGGTACGGGCGTGGCCGCGGTCGCGGAGGTCTTCGGCGACGGCCAGCAGGGCGTGTCGCGTCTGGGCGTGCAGGGTGTCGGCGAGCTGCCCCGCGACGTTCTTGGCCTGCTGTTCCCGCTGTTTGGCGAGGAGCCGGCGCATACCGGCGGACCGGCTCTCGGGCTGCTCCTCGCCCGCCCGCGCCGCCTGCTCCGGTGCTCCGACGGCCGTCCGGTCGACGGTGATCTCGACCCGGAGTTCGCAGCGGCCGGCCAACTCCGCCAGCCGCTCGGTGATCTCCTGTGCCCGCTCGGTGATCCAGCTCGTCAGGCGCTGTTCGGCGGACCGTCCACCGGGCAGCCGGTCCGAGGGCGGCTCGTCGGCGACCAGGACGTTGAAGGTCATGGGCAGGACGCTGCCGGTCCGTTCCCACACGGTGGTCACCGCGGCGTTCTGTTCCCCGACCCAGCGGCGGACCTGCTCGTCACCGCCCTGGAAGGGAACCGGTGACGCCTCGTGCACCAGGGCGGCGACCTCGGTGCCGGGTGCCCGCAGCAGGCGCAGGGGCCGGCCGTCGAGACCGGTCACCCCGTCGGCCGCCGCCTCCCGGTGGCGGACGAGGGCGTACACGTACAGGGCACTGCCGTCGGTCATCCGCGGGTCTCCTCCGCCCAGCGCCGGGGGTTGATCAGCTTGTCCACGACGTCGTCGACCACCTCGTCCAGCCCCCGGTGCAGATCGGCGACGGAGGAGGTGATGCCGTGGTCGTCCTTGATCTGTTCCAGTGCCTCGTCCAGTTCCAGCAGGGCGTCCGCCAGGCGTTCCATCTCCTCCATGGTGAGGTCCTGGCCGTTCATGCGGCGCATGGCCTGCCGCTCCAGCGCCTCCTGGATGACCTCCACCAGGGTGACCACGAGGGACAGCACCCCGTGTTTCAGGCTCTTCTCGTCAACGGTCAAGGACATGGTGCTCACCTCTGAAGTCACTGTGTTCGACGGGTCGTCCGGCCGCCGCGGCGGCCTCGGTCAGCTTCCGGGCCCAGGCCAAGGGGTCGTCGGCGGCCAGCCGCACCTCGCCGTGCGCGGCGGTCCGCAGCACCAGCACCCGGCCGTCCCCGGCCGGTCCCCGCTCGGCCGCCTGCCGTATCTCGCCGATGCCGGTCGTCGGCAGCGCCAGGGCGGGCCGGGAGTCCACCGGTGACTTCCAGGTCAGCCGGCCGGCGGTCAGCCGTCCCTGGCCGCCGCGCCACAACGCCTCGCCGCGCCGGGGTTCCTGGTACCACAGATGCCCCTCGGCGAGCGTTTCCTCCTCGTCGGCGGAGTCGAACGGGAAGGGCCGGAGCAGGCGCCCGCCGCACGCGTCGGCGAGCAGGTCCCGCAGTTTCCCCGGCTCCCGGGCCGACAGCAGCGCCTGCCGACCGTCGGCCAGGGCCACCCGCAGCCGCAGCCGTTCCTCGCCCCCGACGGTGCGTTCGGGCTCCAGCCGTACGGCCGCGACGGCGTCGAGTCCGGTCTGCCAGAGGATCTCCTGCGGCTCCTCCCGCAGTACGACCAGGCGCTGGTCGGTGAGGCAGACGGTGCCGGGCCGCCACCCGGTACAGATGCCTTCCGTCTCCAAGTGGCCGCCGCTCATGCGGGAGACGAAGGTCTCGCCGTCCCGCAGTTCCAGCGCCCGGCGCACGGCGGACCGCTCGGCCCAGGCCCGGGTGGCCTCGTCCCAGTCGCGCATCATGCCGTACTCCAGCATCGTCTCCATGCCCGCTATCGCGGCCCGGATGCTGACGCCGATCAACGGGATGTCGGCCACCGCGACGATGAGGTCGAGGTGCAGGACCGCGCCCTTGTTGAGCAGTACCTCCACCAGGTCGTCCAAGGTCACCCGCGGGTCCCGGGTGGGCCGCAACGGCGGCTGTCCGGCCGTCACTCGGAACCGCCCCGCGTCGCCCCGGGCTCGGCGACGCGGCGGTCGTCCGCGTCCGGGCCCCCGTCCGACGCCTCACCGCCACACCGCCCGGAGCCGACCGCGCGGTCCTCCTCGGCACCGGCTACGGCCCGGGGACTCTCCTGCGCTCCCCGCTGCCCGTGCCGCGCCTGTGCGCTGCGCCAACCGCACCAGGGACACCACTGGTTGAGCAGTTGCTCGACGGGGGCGCGCTTGCCGCACTCCGGGCAGGTCTCCTTCTCCGCGCGGGCCTCCCGCCACGCGGCGGTCTCCGTGTCCGTGCCCGACGGGAACTCCAGTCCGTAGCGCGCGGCCGTCTCGAAGGAGGCGAGCGCGGCCCGCAGCCGGATGCCCAGCAGCTCGACCCCGGCCACCGAGACCATGATGTCGGCGTTGAGGACGAGTCCCTTGTCGAGCAGGGTCTCCACCACGTGCGCCAGGCTGCCCTCGCCGTCCCGGCTGGGCCGCATCGGCGCCGCCCCGGCCGACAGACCGGGCGTCGCCGGGCTTCGGGGTGCCGCGCTCCTCTCCGGAAAAGTGCTCATGCCCTGCGTCTGTCCGCTCACCTGGCTCTCACACACCGGGCGCCCGGAACAGCGGGCCCGGGGGCCGGTGACGGACGGGTACGCGGAAGTCCTCCGCCGGGGTGTCGTCAGTGGCCGGTGCCGGTCTGCCACACGGTGTCGTCGCCCTGCCTGATGACCACGTTCCCGTCCTGCTCCAGTTCGAGCACGGCCCCCTGGTGCCCCGGGGTCCGGCTCGCCCACACCGGCTTGGCGTCGCCGCCGTAGAGCACCAGGTTGCCGTCGTCCTGGAAGACGGCCCAGATGCCGTCCCCCGTCGTCCTGCTGGCCCAGCGGGCCGCGCCCTGCTCGTCGTAGACGACCAGGTTGCCGTCCGGCTGCATGATCAGCTTGGCGCGGCCGGTCTGGAGGTACTCTCCCGCGGTCAGCCGGCGCCCCGCTTCCACGACGAGGGTGTCCGGCAGGTCCGTACCGTCCGCGGCCGGCTCCGTCGCCGCGGCTCGGGTCGGGGACGGCGACACGGCCGAGCCCTTCGAGTCGCCGACGGCCCGGCCGGCGGCGGTCGATGCCTTCGCCTTCGCTTTCGCGGACGGGTGATCCGCCGTTCCGGCTCCCCGCAGGCTCAACAGCACCGCGGCGACGACGGCCACCGCCGCCACGGCGCCGCCCGCCAGCACCAGCGGCCGTCTTCGCATCCCTGTCCCGGCCGCCCCGGCGGGCGGCGGCACGGCCGCGGGGATCGGCGCCCGCGGCTGCGTGGCGGCCGCGTCGAGGGCCGGCGGCGGGCCGACCCGGGTGGCGGCCACCAGGGTCGCGGGGTGCGTGGGGCGGTCGGCGGTCACCGGGGCGGCGAGTGCCGGAGCCGTCGCCATACCGGAGGTGAGCGCCCGTTGATAGGTGGGGTGCAGGACCAGGTCGGTCCGGGCCGCGCACATCTCGATGATCTCCCGCGGCCCGGGGCGCCGGTCCGGATCGCGGTGCGTACAGGCCGCGACGAGTGCCGCGAGGTCCGGTGCCACACCGCGCAGATCGACGTCCTCGTGGACCGACCGGTAGGAGACGGTGGCGATGTCGCCGTCGCCGTAGGGCGGCCGGCCGGTGGCGACGAACGCGAGGGTGGCACCGAGGGCGAAGACGTCGGCGGCGGGTCCGGTCTCGCCCCGGGTGATGGTTTCCGGCGCCGTGTAGCCGGGGCTGCCGACCCAACTGCCCGCCTGGGTCAGGCCGGCGGTGTGCGCGCTGCGGGCGATACCGAAGTCGATCAGCTGCGGACCCGTGCTGGAGAGGATGATGTTGTGCGGCTTGATGTCACGGTGCCACACGCCGTGGACGTGGATGTCGTCCAGCCCTTCGGCCAGGGCGGCCAGCAGGGCCCGGCACAGCTCCGCCGCGAAGGGCCCGTCCGTCGTCACGGCCGCGTGCAGGGTCGGCCCCGGCACGTACTCGGTGGCCAGCCAGTACGGGGGCGTGGCGAGCTCGGAGTCGATCAGGGTGGCGGTGTAGGCGCTGCGGATCGTCCCCAATGTCTCCACCTCGCGCCGGAACCTCACCATGATCTGCTCGTCGTACTGCAAGTGATCGTTGATCACCTTCACCGCCGCGGGGCGTCCGCCCGGCGAGCGGGCGAGGTACACCCTGCCCATTCCGCCTTGACCGAGTCTGCCTACCAGGCGATACCGGCCCATACGCACCGGATCGGTTTCCTCAAGCGGACGCACAGCTTGCCTTTCGTACGAGCACGGCCCGGAGCCGGTACAGGTGCCGGTGACGCACCCCGTGTGCTGGACAGAGCGCCACTGTAGATCACTTGACACCGCCCGCCGAACGCCGTCGCCCGACGGTCGCGCACCCCGGGGCGAGCGGTGACGGCCCGTCAACAGCGCTGCGGAGCAGGCCAGTCGGGACCGACCAGAGTTGGTCCGCTGACAGCGGCGAGCCGCAGCCGGCTCTCGACGCGGACGGAGTACTAGACGACCGGTCTAATCATCTGCTACGTTCACGTCATGCCCAGTACCCCACGCAGCACCGACCTTCGCCGAAGCATCCTCGACGTCGCCCAGCGGATCATGGCCCACAAGGGCTACTCCGCGGTCGGCATCAACGAGGTGCTCGCCGAGGCCGGCGTGCCGAAGGGCTCCTTCTACCACTACTTCGCCTCCAAGGACGCCTTCGGTGAAGCACTGCTGAGGAGTTACTTCGACGAGTACGCCTCCGACATGGACCGCGTTCTCGCCCGGCCCGGCGCGTCGGCCGCCGAGCGGCTGATGGCCTACTGGGAGCAGTGGCGGCAGACGCAGAGTCTGGACGAGTGCCAGGGCAAGTGTCTGGCCGTGAAGCTCGGCGCCGAGGTCGCCGACCTGTCGGAGCCGATGCGACTGGTCCTGAAGGAGGGCACCGGGGCGATCGTCGACCGCATCGAGCGCACGGTCGCCGGCGGTCTAGCGGACGGATCGATCACGGTCGACGGCGACCCCGGCCGTACCGCACAGGCCCTGTACGACATGTGGCTCGGTGCCAGCGTCATGGCCAAGATCCACCGCGACCTCGCCCCCCTCGACACCGCCATGACGGTCACCAGGCACCTCCTGCACATCTGAGCCCGGCAATTCCTCGCCGGTCGGAAGGCGCGGGCATTCCTTGCGCCGCCCACTAGACGACCGGTCTATTTCAAGGAGAAGCAGACATGAAGGTCCTCATCGTTCTGACCTCGCACGACGAGCTCGGCGACACCGGCCGCAAGACCGGCTTCTGGCTGGAGGAGCTGGCGGCGCCGTACTACCGCTTCAAGGAGGCCGGCTGGGAGATCACCCTCGCCTCGCCGAAGGGCGGCCGGCCGCCGCTGGACCCCAAGAGCAACGAGCCGGGCTTCCAGACGGAGCAGACCCGCCGGTTCGAGTCCGACGCCGAGGCGACCGCGGCGCTCTCCCGCACCGTGCGCCTGGACGCGGTCTCGGCCGACGACTTCGACACGGTCTTCTACCCCGGCGGACACGGCCCGCTGTGGGACCTCGCCGAGAACAGGCGCTCGGCCCGCCTGATCGAGACCACCCTGCGGGCCGGCAAGCCGCTCGCCCTGGTCTGCCACGCCCCCGGCGTCCTGCGCCACACCGTCGACGCGGACGGCACCCCCCTGGTCCGGGGCAAGAAGGTCACCGGATTCGCCGACTCCGAGGAAGCCGGCGTCGGCCTCACCGACATCGTCCCCTTCCTCGTAGAGGACGAGCTCAAGCGCCTCGGCGGCACCTACTCCAAGACCGACGACTGGGCGCCGTACGTCGTGCGCGACGGCCTGCTCATCACCGGCCAGAACCCCGCCTCCTCGGCCCCGGCCGCCGACGCCCTCGTGGCACTGGTCACGGAGGTGACGTCGGCTCGGGCGTGAGGGCGGGCACGCGGGAGTCACCGGAGCGCTGGTGAAGCCTGCCGGAGCATGACCGAGCCACCCCGGCCGGACGTCGGCCGGGGCCGGGCGTCCAGAGGCCCCGGCAGGGCGCCACGTCCGATTCGTTCAAGAAGTCGGTGACACCGGTTCGCTACCGTCACCGCCATGAACGACATCGGCGAGGGATCACGTCATCTCAGCATCCGCATCGACCGCACCGTCAACGACGTCTACGCCTATGCGTCAGACCCGGCCAACCTGCCCGCGTGGGCCCACGGCCTGGGACGGTCCATCGAGAAGAGCGACGACCACTGGGTCGCGGAGTACTCCCCCATGGGACGGGTCGTGATCACCTTCACCCCGCCCAACGAGCTGGGCGTGCTCGACCACGACGTCACGCTGCCCTCCGGAGAGACCGTCTACAACCCGGTCCGCGTGATCGCCAACGGCGCGGGGAGCGAAGTGGTGTTCACCCTCCGTCGAGGGCCGGAGACCAGCGATGCCGACTTCGAGCGCGACGCCGACATGGTCGCCGCCGACCTGGCCCGCCTCAAGGAACTGGTGGAGTCCGGCGAGGGACCTCTCGGCGGTACCGGCTGATCCCCGGGTTCGTCCATCGCCCGCGCCGGACCCACCGTTCGAGCCCGGCCGACGTCACCGCTCCCCCGCGAGGTCGAGATCCCCCTTGCTCGTGCCGGCCGCGCCCTCAGCGATTCCCGCACGACGCCACGGACGCGCGATCGGCCCGGACAGCGACCGCCACCACGCCTCCACCGGCAGCTCCCCCGTCGGCTCGAACGGCTCGCCCGGGCGGGGGAACACCACCGGCTGGCCGGCCTGCTCGCCGGCGTCCTTCATCCACTCTCCCGGCTCCGCCCACGCGTGCGGCGCCAGATTGAACGTGCCCCAGTGGATCGGCAGCAGCACACCGCCGGGCCGGCCGCCCTGGAGGTCGAGGTGGGTCCGGACGCCCTCTTCCGGGGTCATGTGGATGTCCGGCCAGAACTCGGAGTACGCGCCGACCTGGATCATCGTCGCGTCGAACGGGCCGTGTGCCGCGCCGATGTCCTTGAAGCCGTCGAAGTAGCCGGTGTCGCCGCTGTGGTAGACGCGGTGTTCCGGTCCGGCGACCACCCAGGAGGCCCAGAGGGTGTGCTGGGTGTTGCGCAGGGCCCGGCCGCAGAAGTGGCGGGCCGGGGTGGCGGTCAGGGTGAGGCCGCCGATCTTGGTCGACTCGTGCCAGTCGAGTTCGCGCAGCCGGTCCGCGGGCACGCCCCAGTGTTCCAGGTGGGCACCGACGCCGAGGGGCACGGCGAACAGGGTGTCCGTGCCGGCCAGTGCCTTGATGGTGGGCAGGTCGAGGTGGTCGTAGTGGTCGTGCGAGATGACCACGACGTCCACCGGGCCGAGGGCGGCCAGCGGCAGCGGGACCGGGTGCAGCCGCTTGGGTCCGGCGAACGGGAACGGGGAGCAGCGCTCGCCCCAGACCGGGTCGAAGAGCACGCGCTGCCCGTCTATCTCGGCCAGGACGCTGGAGTGCCCGGCCCAGGTCAGCCGGAGACCGGTGGCCGGGGGACGGGACAGGTCGGCGACGGTGGTGGGGTGCACCGGGATGGTGCCGGCCGGGGCCCGGCGGGCCCGAGCCTGGCGGTCGAGGTAGCTCTTGGCGAGCTGCGACGTCGATCCGGAGGGCCGGGTGCGGGCGGTGCCTCCCGGGTTCTGGAAGACGCCGTTCGCGAAGTGCGGTGATCTGCGGATGCGCGCCATGCGCTCACCGCTCGGGTCCGCGCCGAAGGCCTCGGGCCGCAGCGCGCGGAGCCCGGAGCTGGGGGAACGGAAACCGGCCACGGTACCTCCAAGTGGAGTAGGACAGACCTTCATTATGGTCGTCCGGTGTGACAGCGGCCTTCGCCGCAGGTCACTTACGCCCACCGCGTATCACCGGTTTCCGGGAACTCAGCCGTCCCGCTCGGCGGTCCCCCGCCCCGCCGTCTCACGCCACCGCCGAGATCCGCATCCTGATGTCGTCCGCCGACAGCGTGCCCTTGGCTGTCACGTGGTCGCCGGAGGACTCACCGCGCAGCCGGCGCCCGAACCACGGCACCAGGTACTCCCGCGCCCACTGCACGTCGTCCCGGCGGATCTCGAGGGTGCCGCGCGGCGGCAGCGGCGGCCAGGGCTGTTCCGGGTCGGCCGGCACCGGCAGGCCGAGCACCTGGCCGGCCCGGAGCGCCACCCGGGTGTGCCCCTCGGGCGAGAGGTGCAGCCGGTCGGTGTCCCAGGCGCGGCGGTCCTGGATGCTGCGCAGCGACCACAGGTCGAGCACCGGGCAGCCGTAGCGGTCGGCGACGGCCCGCACATGCCCGTTGTACGTGGCGATCTTGCCCCGCAGGTGTTTGAGGACGGGCACCCGGCGGGTGTCGAAGCCGGTGGTCACCATGACGGTGCCGGCCGTGGCGGTGAGCGCGGCGACCGCCCGCTCGAACCGCTCGGCCAGCTCGTCCGGGTCGGTGCCGGGCCGGATGATGTCGTTGCCGCCCGCGCAGAAGGAGACCAGGTCCGGTGCGAGCCGGGCCGCCCTGGGCACCTGGTCCGCCACGATCTGGTCGAGCAGCTTCCCGCGTACGGCGAGGTTGGTGTACGTGAAGTCGCCCTCGGGCCGCCGGTCCGCGAGCAGGACGGCGAAGCGGTCGGCCCAGCCGACGAACGCCCCGTCGGGGCCGGGGTCGCCGACCCCCTCGGTGAAGCTGTCCCCCACCGCCACGTACGACCCGATCACTGCCTTGCCGGCACTCTTCTCACTTCTCGAATCGTCTGCCACGTCGACCCATGATTCACCTTGGATTGTGACCTACGCGACCGTAGGACGGGGTTGACGAGCGGTGAGAAAGGCCACTTCTAAAGTGTTGGCCAATTCCGGAATAAGTGAGCGCCGTTCCACAGGTCACCCACACCGAAGGCCGGACCCGGGGATCGGGGTCCGGCCTTCGGTGAGCACGGGGCTGGGGCAGCCGGCGTCAGACGGAGACGCCCTGCGACCGCAGGTAGGCGAGCGGGTCGATGTCCGAGCCGTAGTCCGGCGTGGTGCGGATCTCGAAATGCAGGTGCGGGCCGGTCACGTTGCCGGTGGCACCGGAGAGGCCGAGCTGCTGTCCCGCCGTCACCGCGTCGCCGCTGGAGACGGAGAGCGCGGACAGGTGGGCGTACTGGGCGTAGTGGCCGTCGGCGAGCTTGATGACGACCTGGTTGCCGTACGCGCCGCCCCAGCCGGCCGTGACGACGGTGCCCGCGCCGACGGCCTTCACCGAGGTGCCGGTCGGGACGACGAAGTCGGTGCCGGTGTGGTAGCCGCTGGACCACATGCTGCCGGACTGGTGGTACGGGGTGCCCTCGGTGGCGCCGTCGACGGGGGCGACGAAGCCGGTGGCCGCGGTGGAGGTGTCCGCCGCGGGCTGCGCCGTCGTCTTCTTCTCGGCCGTGGCGGACGCCTCGGCCCCGGCGCCGAGGGTGAGCTTCAGGCCGGGGCGGATCAGCGAGGGATCCGAGCCGACGGCGGCGCGGTTGTCCTCGTAGAGCTTCTTCCAGCCGCCGCTGACGTGCTGCGCGTCGGCGATCTTCGCCAGCGAGTCACCGGCGCGCACGGTGTAGGTCTGCGCGGTTTTCGCGGAGTCGGACTGGGCGGCGGGGGCGGCGTGCGCGCCGGCCGCTCCGACGAGCGGCAGGGCGAGTGCGGCGCCGCCGGTCGTGGCGACGGCGAGCGTGCGGGTCAGACGCTGGGTCCTGGTACGGCGGTGCTTACCCTTCGCGGGCATGACGAATTCCTCTCCGGCGCCTGCGAGGTGAGCTGTCGGGTGCGGGCTGGAGCTGCCCGGCCGCGCCGGAAAAGGCGCGGCTTTACCCCTAGCCGTCCCGGGAACCGGAACAGGCGGTTTTACCTGTGGGTCCCCCGCTCCTGCCGAACACGGGTGGTGAGTGGGTGGGGTCTCCGGGCGGCGGCAGGATTAGGCGTCCGTCCGGATCGGTGGTGAACGTAAGTGACGGGAACACGCGTGGACAAGCCGATGCCGGCCCGTAGTTCGCACTGTGCGGGAATGGCCGACCAATTCCCGGTCACTCTCCGTGGATTAAGGATCTTCACCCTTCAGCGAAAACCCTTTGAGAGCACGTCGATTACGTGCGCATGGCGAAAGGCTTCTCGTCACCACCAGGTACGGATATGACGCTGCTCACGCGCCTTCGCTCATATACCGCTGGATCGGGGCACGTTAAAGGAAAACGAACTATTCGTATCCATTGGGACTTAACGGTCAGATCGATCGTGTGGACGCCCGGCTCGGCGGCACGGTCGGCACCCTGTTCAGTCCGGTCCCGGGGCGGTCCGCGGGACCTCGGAACACGGCCGGGTCCGGGCGGGGTCATGCCGTATCGTCGGTCCGTGCGGACCGCCGAGCCGCGGCGGTGTGCGCGACCGTGAGGAGCCTCCATGACGCAACAGGTCCCGTCGACCGAGCCGGAGCTGGCCGGGGTACGTAACTTCCGTGACGTCGGCGGGCTGCCGGCCACCGACGGACGGCGGGTGCGGTTCGGCGTGCTGTTCCGCAGCGGCCACCTCGCCCACGCGACCGCCGAGGACGCGGCGTTCCTCGCCGGCCTGGGCCTGCACACCGTCTTCGACTTCCGCAACGCGGCCGACCAGAAGCTCGAAGGCCCCGACGTGACCCTGCCGGGCGTGCGCAATGTGAACCTGCCGCTGTCCGACCCCGCCGACGGCGCCGAGTTCTGGAAGATGGTCCGCGACGGCGACCTCGACCAGCTGCGCGAGATCCTCGATGGCGGCAAGGGCGCGGACCGGATGATCGCCTCGTACCGTTCGATCATCACGGACCGCACCGCCGAGCACTCCCGGGTGCTGCACGCGCTGGCCGAGGACAGCGTCCCGGCCCTGATGCACTGCGCGGCCGGCAAGGACCGCGCGGGGCTGTCCATCGCGGTGACGCTGCTCGCGCTGGGCGTCGAGCGGGACGCGATCGTCGAGGACTACCTGAAGTCCAACGAGAAGCACCGCCGGTACAAGGTGAAGCGCAGCGGCACCTCGGAGTCGGCCTACTCCGCCGAGGTCATGGAGTTGCTGAGCCCTCTGTTCGACGCGCGTGCCGAGTATCTGACGGCCGCGTTCGAGACCGTCGAGCGGACCTGGGGCGGCGTCGACGCCTACCTGGAGCGGGGGCTGCGGATCACCCCCGGGACCCGGGAACGGCTGCGCGACCGCCTGCTCGACTGAGACACCTCGCGCGGACTGGGACCCTCGCGCGGGACGTCACTTCGCGCCCACCTCGAAGAGCAAGTACACGAAGGCCGCGAAGACATGGCCCACGGCGATGTAGATGATGAGCCGCACCCACAGGGCGCGGGGGAACTTCTCCTCGATGTCGCTCATGGTGTGACTCCGTCGGTGGGGCCCAGGCACAGCGCGGCCGTGGGGCTCTGGAGCAGGGTGTGGACGAACAGCAGCTCGACCCCGTCGGGATCCTGGGCCGCGATGCGGTGCGGGGTCAGCGAGTCGAAGTGCGCGCTGTCCCCGCGGGTGAGCAGCTGAGTGGTGTCGCCGAGCCGCAGCCGCAGCCGCCCGCCGAGCACGTACAGCCACTCCTCGCCGGGGTGCACGCGCACGATGTCGCCCTGGGAGCCGTACGGCACCTGGACTCTGAGGGCCTGCATGCCGCGGCCGGACGCGCCGGCCGGCCAGTACGTCCAGCCGCCCGCGGCGATCGGTTCCGTGTCGGCGGCGCGGACCACGGCGTCCCGTTCGGCGGCCGTCTCACCGAGCAGGTCCGAGACGGTCGTAGCGTAGATACGGGCCAGCGCCAGCAGCATGGGCAGTGAGGGCTGGCGCTGTCCGGTCTCCAGCCGGGAGAGGTGGGCCGGGGAGAGTCCGGCGGCGCGGGCCGCGGCCTCCAGGGTGAGGGAGGCGCGGCGGCGCAGCGCGCGGAGCTGGGGAGCGACGGCGGTCAGATCCGCCGCCGGCTCGGTGTCCGAGGGGCCCGAGGCTTCCGAAGGGCTCATGCCTTCCATTCAGCCGCACCTTTGCCTGTGGGACAACTTTTTTGCCCCACAGGCAAAAGACCGCCTCAGCGGTGTGCCACCGCCTGCTTCACCAGCGTCTTGCCGAAGTCCCACATCAGTCCGCCGCCGCTGTGCGCGTCGTCCATCACCTCGGTGAAGGCGTCCACGAACCGGTCCACCTCCCGCTCCCCCACGATCAGCGGCGGGATGAGCTTGATGACCTCCAGGTGGTCGCCCGAGACCTGGGTGAGGATGCGGTGCCGCTGGAGCAGCGGCACCACCACCATCTGCGCGAACAGGCCCTTGCGGGCGGCCTGGAGCATGGTCCAGCGGCTGCGCAGCTTCAGTGACCTGGGCCGGCCGAACTCGATGCCGACCATCAGCCCCCGGCCGCGTACGTCGGCGAGCAGCTCGTACTTGTCGATGAGGGCGGCGAGCCGGGAGCGCAGCAGGTCACCGGTGGTCCGGGCGTTCTCGACGATCCGTTCGTCGGCCATCACGTGCAGGACGGCCAGCCCGGCCGCCATGGCCTGCGCGTTGGCGCCGAAGCTGGCCGAGTGGACCAGCACCCGGTCCATCGAGGAGTAGACCTTCTTGAAGATCCAGTCCTTGCCGAGGGTGGCGCCCACCGGCACGTATCCGCCGGACAGCGCCTTGGCCACGCACACCAGGTCCGGCTCGACGCCGGCCTCGTGCTGGTAGGCGTAGAAGGTGCCGGTGCGGCCGAGGCCGGTCTGCACCTCGTCGGCGATGAGCAGCGCCTTGTGCCGGTGCAGCAGTTCCTGGGCGGCGCGCAGATAGCCGGGCGGCGCCTCGTGCACGCCCTTGCCCTGGATGGGTTCGACGATCAGGGCGGCGACGTCGCCCTTCTTCAGCTCGCGGGCGAGCGCGTCGAGGTCGCCGAGCGGCACCGGGGTGTCCGGCAGCAGCGGCGCGAAGCCGTCCCGGAAGCCGCCCTCGCCGTTGACCGACAGGGAGCCGGTGGTCAGCCCGTGGAAGGCGTGGTCGCAGTACAGGACGCGCGGCCGGCCGGTGGCGAACCGGGCGAACTTCAGCGCGGTCTCCACCGCCTCCGTGCCGCTGTTGCCGAAGAACACCCGGTCCAGGTGCGGGCTGTGGGAGAGCAGCTTCTCGGCGAGCAGGCCGGGCAGCGGCTGGCAGTCGAAGCGGGTCAGGTCGGCGAGCGAGGCGTCGAGGACGTCGTGCAGCGCTTCGCGCACGACCGGGTGGTGACGGCCGAGGCCCATCACCCCGAAGCCGGCCAGCATGTCGAGGTAGTCGGCACCGGCCGCGTCGAAGAAGTACGCGCCCTCGGCGCGCTCGTAGACCTTGTCGAAGCCGATGGTGCGCAGCATGCGCGGAAGCTGGTGGTTGAGGTGCCGGGTGTGCAGCTCGTACCGCTCGGCCCCGCGCTCGGCCAAGAGCGCGCCGAGGTCGAACTCCTTGGACATTCAGTTCTCTCCTTGTCCTGACGCGAGCGGTCCTGCCGCGAGGGCCAGGCTCGCGCTGATCCGGCCGGCGATCTCGACCGGGGTGAGGCCGATGTCGGCGAGCACCTCGGCCCGTTTGGCGTGCGCGAGGAATTGCTCCGGGATGCCGAACCGCCGTACCGGTACGTCGACTTCGGCGTCCGACAGAGCCAGCGCGACCGCCGCCCCGACGCCGGCCGCGCGGCTGTTGTCCTCGACCACGGCGACCAGCCGGTGCCGGGCGGCCAGCGGCGCCAGCGCGGGGTCGACGGGCTTGACCCAGCGGGGGTCCACAACGGTGCACGCAACACCCCGGGCTTCCAGCAGCTCGGCGGCCTTCAGGCAGACCGGCGCCATCACCCCGACGGCGACGAGCAGCACCTCGGACGCGTCGGCGGCGTGCAGGACGTCGAGGCCGCCGATCCGGTCCACCGCCGGAAGGGCGGGGCCCACGGCCTCCTTGGGGAAACGCAGCAGGGTCGGCGCGTCGTCGACGGCGAGGGCCTCGCGCAACTGGGCGCGGAGCTGGTCGGCGTCGCGCGGCGCGGCGATCCGCAGGCCCGGGACGACCTGGAGGATCGACATGTCCCACATGCCGTTGTGCGAGGCACCGTCGACGCCGGTGACCCCGGCCCGGTCCAGGACGAAGGTCACGCCGCACTTGTGCAGGGCCACGTCCATCAGCACCTGGTCGAAGGCGCGGTTGAGGAAGGTGGCGTAGACGGCGACGACCGGGTGGACGCCGCCGGTGGCGAGGCCGGCCGCACAGACGGCGGCGTGCTGCTCGGCGATGCCGACGTCGTAGACCCGGTCGGGGAACTTCTCGGCGAACTTCCCCAGGCCCACGGGGTGCAGCATGGCCGCCGTGATGGCCACGACGTCCTCGCGCTCCGCGCCGATCCGGGCGATCTCCTCGCCGAACACCGAGGTCCAGGACGGCCCGCCCGACGGGGCGAGCGGTTCGCAGGTGAGCGGGTCCATCGCGCCGACGGCGTGGAAGTGGTCCTCCTCGTGGGCGAGGGCGGGTTCGTAGCCGCGGCCCTTCTCGGTGAGGACGTGGACCAGGACGGGCCCGTGGAAGCGTTTCGCGCGCCGCAGCGCCGATTCGACAGCCCCGAGGTCGTGTCCGTCGATCGGGCCGACGTACTTCAGTCCGAGGTCCTCGAACAGGCCCTGCGGGTTGAACGCGTCCTTGAAGCCCTTCTTCGCGCCGTGCAGTGCCTCGTAGACGGTGTTGCCGACCACCGGGGTGCGCTGGAGCACGTCCTTGCCCCAGGCCAGCATCTTCTCGTAGCCGTCGGTGGTGCGCAGGGTGGCGAGGTGGTTGGCGAGACCGCCGATGGTGGGCGAGTAGGAGCGCTCGTTGTCGTTGACGACGACGATCAGCGGCCGGTCCTTGGCGGCGGCGATGTTGTTCAGCGCCTCCCAGGCCATCCCGCCGGTCAGCGCGCCGTCGCCGATGACGGCGACCACGTGCCCTTGTTCCCCGCGCACCTCGCGGGCCTTGGCGAGGCCGTCGGCCCAGCCGAGCGCGGTGGAGGCGTGGCTGTTCTCGATGACGTCGTGCTCGGACTCCGCCCGCGACGGGTAGCCGGACAGGCCGCCCTTGCCGCGCAGTTTGGAGAAGTCCTGACGTCCGGTCAGGAGTTTGTGTACGTAGCTCTGGTGGCCGGTGTCCCACAGGATGCGGTCGGCCGGTGACTCGAAGACCCGGTGCAGGGCGACAGTGAGTTCGACCACCCCCAGATTGGGCCCCAGGTGACCGCCGGTCCTGGCCACCGCGTGCACCAGGAACTCACGTATCTCCTCGGACAGTTCGCCGAGTTCGGCCTCGGACAGCGCCTTCAGGTCGCGTGGTCCCCGGATGCTCTCCAGAATCGTCACGCTCGGGCCCCCTTCGGTCCGTGCTGTTCAGCTCACGGTGACGGCGGGCTCCCCCGACGCGCCGTCCTGCTCCATCTGTTCGGCGATCTTCATCGCCTCGTCGATCAGCGTCTCGACGATCTTCGACTCGGGGACGGTCCTGATGACCTCGCCCCTGACGAAGATCTGCCCCTTGCCGTTGCCGGAGGCGACCCCGAGGTCGGCCTCCCGGGCCTCGCCGGGGCCGTTGACGACGCAGCCCATGACGGCGACCCGCAGCGGCACCGCCATGCCCTCCAGGCCGGCGGTGACCTCCTCGGCCAGCCTGTAGACGTCGACCTGGGCCCGGCCGCAGGACGGGCACGACACGATCTCCAGCCGGCGTTCCTTCAGCCCCAGCGACTGGAGGATCTGGATGCCGACCTTGACCTCCTCGGCCGGCGGCGCGGACAGCGACACCCGGATGGTGTCGCCGATGCCCTGCGAGAGCAGCGCGCCGAAGGCCACGGCCGACTTGACGGTTCCCTGGAACGCCGGGCCCGCCTCGGTCACGCCGAGGTGCAGCGGGTAGTCGCACTGGGCGGCGAGCTGCCGGTACGCCTCGATCATCACGACCGGGTCGTTGTGCTTGACCGAGATCTTGATGTCCCTGAAGCCGTGCTCCTCGAAGAGCGACGCCTCCCACAGCGCGCTTTCGACCAGCGCCTCGGGGGTCGCCCTGCCGTACTTCTGGAGCAGCCGGCGGTCCAGCGAACCGGCGTTGACGCCGATCCGGATCGGCGTGCCGTGCTCCTTGGCGGCCTGGGCGATCTCCTTGACCTGGTCGTCGAACTTCTTGATGTTGCCGGGGTTGACCCGGACCGCCGCGCAGCCCGCCTCGATGGCCGCGAAGACGTACTTCGGCTGGAAGTGGATGTCCGCGATCACCGGGATCTGCGACTTGCGCGCGATGACCGGCAGGGCGTCGGCGTCGTCCTGGGTGGGACAGGCGACCCGCACGATCTGGCAGCCGGACGCGGTCAGTTCGGCGATCTGCTGGAGCGTCGCACCGATGTCGGAGGTACGCGTCGTGGTCATCGACTGCACCGACACCGGGGCGCCGCCGCCGACCGCCACCGGTCCGACCTGGATCCGCCGCGACACGCGCCGCTCGGCGAGAGGCCGGACCGGTACTTCGGGAAGCCCCAAAGAGATGGCGGTCATGGTCTCACTCCCGGTTTCCGGAGACCGTCTCGCGCATGGCCCGCAGGGACTCCTTCAGGGACCCCATGGTGGCCAGCACGGCGGTGGGCTCGTAGCCGCAGTGCGCCATGCAGTTGTCGCACCGCGGGTCCTTGCCGCGGCCGTACTTGTCCCAGTCGGTCTCCTCGATCAGCTCGCGGTAGGTGGGCACGTACCCGTCGCTCATCAGGTAGCAGGGCCGCTGCCAGCCGAAGAGCGAGTAGTTCGGGATCGCCCAGGCCGTGCACTGGAAGTCGACCTTGCCCTCCAGGAAGTCCAGGAAGAGCGGGGAGTGGTTGAGCCGCCAGCGCAGCCGGTTGCCGTTCGCGAACGCCTTCTTGAACAGCTCCCGGGTCTGCGTGACCCCGAGGAAGTGGTCCTGGTCGGGCGCCTTCTCGTAGGCGTAGGCGGGCGAGATCATCATCTCGTCCACCTTCAGCTCGTCGTTGAGGAAGTCGAGGACCTCGATGATGGTCTGCGGGGTGTCGGTGTTGAAGAAGGTCGAGTTGGTGGTGACCCGGAAGCCGCGCCGCTTGGCCTCCTTGATCGCCGCCACCGCCTCGTCGAAGACGCCCTCCTTGGCCACCGACTCGTCGTGCCGCTCCCGCAGGCCGTCGATGTGCACGGCGAAGGCGAAGTACGGGGAGGGCGTGAACTTGTCCATCTTCTTGCGCATCAGCATCGCGTTGGTGCACAGGAAGACGTACTTCCGCTTGGCCACCAACTGGCGCACGATCTCGTCGATCTGCGGGTGCATCAGCGGTTCGCCGCCGGCGATGGAGACCATCGGCGCGCCGGATTCCAGGACCGCTCCCACGGCCTGGGCGACCGGCATGCGCTGCTTGAGCACCCCGGCCGGGTGCTGGATCTTGCCGCATCCCTCACATTTCAGATTGCAGGCGAAAAGCGGTTCCAGCTCGACGATCAGCGGGAACTTGCTCCGCTTGCGAAGCTTCTGTTCGGCCAGATATGTAGCGACCTTGATGGACTGACGAAGCGGCATTGCCATCTGGCTCACCTCCGGGGGAGCAGCAAAGAACGGTGCCATTCATAGAAAGCAGGAAGAACGGAACGAAGAACGCGGAAAGCCGATATTCCACCGCGCACCGTGCCGATCCGGACGAGTTCATGTTCTGGAGCGTCCACGACCACCCGCACGGCCGCAACCGGGCGCGCGACCGTACGGACGGCGCTCAGAAGCGTGGCCGCGGACTCCATGTCGACCGCGATCGCGCCTCTCGCCCGCAGCTCGGCGCGTTCCGGGCCGCGGACCACATGGTCGGAGCCGGTCAGCGGACCGGTGTGCACGGTGCGTCCGGGGACCGCCCGCACCAGTGCCTTGACCAGCAGTCCGGTCCCCACGCAGCCGACCGTGGCGCGCGGGTCCCGGGTCTCCTCGGCGACCACCAGGTCACCGGGGTGCATGCCCGGGGCGAGCCCCGCGCAGAAACCGGTGGCCAGCACGGCGGCGTCGGCCAGCACCGGATCGGCCAGCACCCGGGTGACCGAGCGCTCGGCCGCCTTGGGTCCCATGCCGGTCCGTACCACGGTGACCGGCCCGTCGGCGCCGCCGCGCCGGCCCGCGCGCAGGGCGAGGTGCTCGATGCCGAGCGCGCAGGCGACCAGCAGCGGTGCGGGGACCGGCCTGGTGCTCATCAGCTCGCCTTCGCCCCGGCGAGGCGCGCACCGCCGCCGGTCTTCGGCCGGGTGACGGCGGGTTCGCCGTGCACGTACCGGCCGAGCGCGGTGAGCGGGAAGACCTGGCGGTACAGGTGGTAGTTGATGGAGAAGTCCCAGGGGAAGCCGGTGCCGGTGAAGTACGGCTCGTCCCAGGAGCCGTCCTCGCGCTGGGTGTCGGCGAGCCATCGCACGCCGCGCTCGACGGCCTTGGCGTCCTTCTCCCCCGCCGCCAGCAGGGCCATCAGTGCCCAGCCGGTCTGCGAGGCGGTCGAGGCGCCCCGGCCGCTCCACTCCCGGACGTAGCGGTAGGAGCGCAGGTCCTCGCCCCAGCCGCCGTCCTCGTTCTGCACCGACTCCAGCCAGGTCACCGCGCGGCGGATCGCGGGATGCGAGGCGGGCAGGCCGGCCGCGATCAGGGCGGGAACGACCGAGCCGGTGCCGTAGACGTAGTTGACGCCCCAGCGGCCGAACCAGGAACCGTCCGCCTCCTGTTCGGCGAGCAGCCACTCGATGCCGCGCCGGGTGCGCGGATCGTGGGTGAGTCCCTCGGCGGCGAGCATCTCCACCACGTGCGCGGTGACGTCGGCCGACGGCGGGTCGATGACCTCGCCGAAGTCGCAGAACGGCAGCCGGTTGGGGAACGGGCTGGTGTTGTCGACGTCGAAGGCACCCCAGGCACCGTTCTTCGACTGCATGCCGAGGTTCCAGCGCACCCCGCGGCCGATCGCCTGTTCCACCCGCTCCGGGTCGTGGTGCTTGACCCGGCGCAGTGCGAGCACCACCTCGGCGGTGTCGTCGATGTCGGGGTAGTTGTCGTTGTGGAACTCGAACGCCCAGCCGCCGGGCGGCAGTCCGGGCCGCTTCACCGACCAGTCGCCGGGCCGCACGATCTGTTCGCCGAGCATCCAGTCCGCGGCCTTGACCAGTTGCGGGTGGTCGGCGGGCAGCCCGGCGTCGGCGAGCGCGATGGTGGCCAGGCAGGTGTCCCAGACCGGGGACTGGCACGCCTCGATCATCCGGGCGCCGTCCTCGCGCCACACCGCGAACTTGTCCAGCGACTCCAGCCCCGCCCGCATCACGGGGTGTTCCAGGTCGTAGCCCAGCAGGTACAGCGCGATGACCGAGTACACGGCCGGCGGCTGGATGCCGCCCCAGCAGCCGTCGTTCTCCTGCCGCTCGATGATCCAGCGGGCCGCGGCGTTCATCGCCGCGCGGCGCATTCTGCGCGGGGCGACCTTGCGGAAGGCGTGCAGCGCCTTGTCGATGCGCTGGAAGGCGCCGTCCCAGGTGACGGCCGGGGCGAACGCCCGGTGCGGGTTGAGGTCGGCCGGGTCGGTGTGCAGTTCGTCCAGCGGGAACGGCGCGGGGCGCACCGGGCGCTTGGCCGACACGATGGTCAGCGGCACCACGGTCTGCCGGGCCCAGCACCCGAAGTCGTAGATGTTCAGCGGCATCCAGGTGGGGAACCAGATGAGTTCCGGCGGGAGTTCGGGCAGGTCCTCCCACTTCCACCAGCCGAACAGGGCCAGCCAGATCCGGGTGAAGACCCGGGAGGCGGCGATGCCGCCGCGGCCGCGCACCCACTCGGCCGCCTTCGCCATGTGCGGGGCGTCCGGCGCGTCGCCGGCCAGCCGGAGGGCGACGTACGCCTCGATGGTGGTGGACAGTTCGCCGGGGCCGCCGTAGAAGGAGGCCCAGGTGCCGTCCTCGCGCTGCTCGCCGCGGATGAACAGGGCGGCGGCGCGGGTGGTGTCCTCGTCAAGGAGGCCGAGGAACTGGCGCAGGAGGAGGTCTTCGGCGTCCATGGTGACGTTGGTCTCCAGGTCGCCCTTCCACCAGCCCTCCGCGTCCTGCGTGCGGAGCAGGAAGTCGGTGGCGCGCCGGGTGGCGCGTGCGGCGGCTTCTTGTACCCCGGCCGCCTCGGGGATTCGGTTGTCGGTGGTGCTGGCCGCGGCTGCCCGGGTCGGCGAAGTCGCCCCGGTGCTTCCGTCGGTCGTCGCTGTCATGGCTTCCCCTTCGTGCAGTGTGCGTCTGCTGTCTGCTGCGGGTCCGCCGTCGGCCGGTGCGCGGGCACCGGCCGGCGACTACGCGAGGACTAATCGACCGATACTGATCATCTCTTTCGTACGACGACGAAGTCGGCGAGCGCCGCGAACCGGTCCCGTACCTCCACGGGCATGTCGACGGCGTCGAGGGCTTCGATGGCGATGGTGTGCTGGCGGCGCGCCTCTTCGGCGGTCCACTCGCGCCCGCCCGCCTCCTCGATGAGGGCGGCGCGGGCCGCGAACTCCTCCTCGGAGAAGCTCGCGAAGTCGGTGCTCTTGGCGTCGTCGGCGAGCAGTTCGCCGAGCCGCCGGGAGGCGGGGCCGCCGGCCGCGAGCGCGGCGACCACCGGGAGGGACTTCTTGCGCTGGCGCAGGTCGCTCCAGGTCTGCTTGCCGGTGGCCTCCGGATCGCCCCAGATGCCGAGCAGGTCGTCCACCGCCTGGAAGGCGAGGCCCAGGTGGTAGCCGTACTTCTCCAGGGTGTCGGCGGTCTGCTCGTCGGCGCCGCCGAGGACGGCGCCGATGGAGGAGGCGCAGGCGAGCAGGGCGCCGGTCTTGTTGCCCTCCATCTCCAGGCACTCCTCGACGCTGACCCGGTCGCGGTGCTCGTAGGAGATGTCCTGGGCCTGACCGTCGATCAGGGCGCGGCTGGCGGCGGTGAGGCGGCGGGTGGCGCGGCCCGCCTCGACCGTGCCGAGTTCCAGCAGCACCTCGTTGGCCAGGGCGAACAGGGCGTCGCCGACCAGGATGGCCTGGGCGGGGCCGTGCACCTTCCAGACCGTGTCGCGGTGCCGGCGCTGTTCGTCGCCGTCCATCAGGTCGTCGTGCAGCAGCGAGAAGTTGTGGACCAGTTCGACGGCGACCGCGCCGGGCACGCCGGTGCGCGGGGCCGCTCCAGTGACCTCGGCGGAGAGTACGGCCAGTGCGGGGCGGACGGCCTTGCCGCCGTCGCCGTCGGCCGGCCTGCCCTCGGCGTCGATCCAGCCGAAGTGGTAGGCGGCGACGGTGTCCATGGGAGGCGCCAGCCGGTCTACGGCCGCCCGCAGCACCGGCGTGGCCAGGGTCCGGCCGCGCTCCAGGAGCGCGGTCACGTCCACCGTGGTCCGTCGGTCGGCCTTCTCGGCCGGGGGCACAGTGGGCACAGTCTCTCCTCCAGTTGCGGTACCGGGGGTGCGGTCGGCGCCGCGCGACTCGGTCCTCACGCCGCCTCCTCGAAGGTGTCCTCGAAGAAGTCGGGCAGGACGTCGCGGGACCGGCCCAGGGCGCCGAGCGCGGCGCCCGCCGCGCCGACACCGCTGCGGACCGCACTCTCCATGGTCGCGGGCCACCCGGTGGCGGTCCACGCTCCGGCCAGGTACAGGCCGGGTGCCTTGGTGCGGGCGCCGGGCCTGAGCCGTCCGACGCCCGGGGCGGGGGCGAACGTCGCGGTGCGCTCCCGGGTCACGAAGAAGTCCTTCACCCCGGCGCCCCGGGCGCGCGGCAGCAGCCGTTCCAGTTCGGGCAGGTACCGCTCGCGCAGCACCGCCACGGGTGCGTCGATCTCGTCCTGCGCCGCCGACTGCGACACCGCCAGGTACTGGCCCTCGGTCAGGCCGGCGGCGTCGGTGCGGTCGAACACCCACTGGAGCGGGGAGCCGAGGGCGGTGAGGAACGGCGTGTTCAGCACCTTGCGGTCGTAGACGACGTGGACGTTGAGGATCGGCGCGGTGCCGATCTCCAGCAGCCGGCCGGGGTCGTCGAGGGCGCCGTCCGGCAGCAGGGCGTGCGCCTCGCGCTGCGGTACGGCGAGGACGACCGCGTCGGCTTCGAGTGTCTCGCCGGGAACCTGAACGCTCCACCGTCCGTTCTCGTGGGTGGAGACGGAGGTGACGCGTGTACGGACCTCGGTACGGACGCCCGCGGAGTCGAGCGCCTTGCGGGCCAGCCGGTCGTGCAGTTCTCCCAGCGGCACTCGGGCCCACCCGATGTCGGCCGCGCCCGGGTCGGACAGCAGACCGGTCTTGAACACCATCGCGGCGAGCCCCAGGGAGCAGTCGCCCGCGACCGCGTTGAGGGTGGCGACCCCGACCAGGTCCCACAGGGCCTCGACGGCCCGCGGTGACTGGCCGTGCGCGGCCAGCCAGCTGCCGAAGTCCTGGGTGTCCAGGGCCGGATCGGCGAGGTCGAGTCCGCCCAGCGCGAGCGCGGCGCGCACCGCTCCGGCCCGGTCGGCCAGCGACAGATGCGGATACGTGGCGAGGCTGCGCGCCAGGTGCAGGGGCACCGGCAGCGGGTCGCGGCGGATTCTGCCGAGCCGCCGTCCCTCGGGTCTGGTCACGTCGACGACGGGCACGTCGAGACGTTCCTGCATCGGTGCCAGCGCCGCTCCCTCGATCCGGTCGAGGAACCAGCGGTAGGCGGTGCAGCAGCGCAGATAGACGTGCTGGCCGTTGTCGACGGTGAGCGAGCCGCGCCGGAAGGAGAAGGCGAGCCCGCCCAGCCGCGGCCTGCCCTCGACCAGGGTGACGCGGACGCCGGCGTCGGCGAGCGTGAGCGCGGCGGTGATGCCGGCGAGCCCGCCGCCGACCACGACGGCGTGCCCCTTGGGCCCGTTCGGTGCGTCGTCGCCGTGGGTCATCGTGCGCCCTCCCCCGTCCGGCCTGCCGTCTTCGTCAGGGACGCGGGAGAACACCGGAGGGTTGCCCGCCGTTTTTCGCCGCCCTCGTCACCTTGGACCGATTTGTCCATCAGGCCCGCCTCCTGACGGTCCGGCGGGTGACATGCCGGGCGTCCAGTCCGGACAGGCCGCGGACGGCGACGTACGCCTTCTCCCGGCCGGGCAGCGAGACCCGGCCGCGCAGCACGGCCTCGGGGTCGCGCTCGATGCGGTCGAGCAGCCGGCGGTAGATGCCGGCCATGGCGGCGACGCAGGCGCCGCTGCGCCGGTCGAGCATGGGGAGCAGCCGGTAGCCCTCGGCGAACAGGGCGCGGGCCCGGCGCACCTCGAAGTGCACGAGACCCGCGAAGTCGGAGCCCTCCGGCGGTTTCGGCCCCTTGAACCCGGCCGAGCAGCCGAACTTGGCGAGGTCGTCGGCGGGCAGATAGGTCCGCCCGTCCTCGGCGTCCTCCCGGACGTCCCGGAGGATGTTGGTGAGCTGGAGGGCGAGCCCGAGCGTGTCGGCGTACTCGGGGGCGCGCTCGGCGCCGCGCGCTCCCGGTTCGGTGCCGAAGACGCCGAGCGAGAGCCGTCCGATGGCGCCGGCCACGCAGCGGCAGTAGACCTTCAGGTCGTCCCAGGTCTCGTAGGTCTCGCCGCGCAGGTCCATCTGGACGCCGTCGATGAGTTCGTCGAGGCCGCCGAGCGGGATCGGGAACCGCCGGGCGGCGTGCGCGAGGGCGACCGCGACCGGGTCGGTGTCGTCCTCGTCGACCCCGCCCTCGCGGATCCGGCTGAGCAGCGCCCGGGTGTCGTCGAGCCTGCTGACCTTGACGTCGGCGGGGAGCACGCCGTCGCCGATGTCGTCGACGCGCCGGGAGAACGCGTACAGCGCCGACATCGCCCGGCGCTTGGGCGTGGGCAGCAGTCTGATGCCGTACGCGAAGTTACGGGCCTGCTGTCCGGTGACGGCCTCGCAGTAGCTGTAGGCGGCGAGTACCGGTGCGGACGCGGGTGCTGACTCCACCGTCCGGATCACCCCTCTCCTCGCAGAGTCACGCCCGCCTCGCGCAGCAACTGGACCTTGCCGGGCTTGGGCGGGCCGGGAAGTACGTCGTAATCGGCGGCGGCGATCGCCCGGATCGCCGCCCTTCCTCCCGCCACGAACCCCGCGAGCAGCAGTTTGAGTCTGCCGTGGACGCTACCCACGAGAGGGGCGCCTTCATCCAGGAGGTCGCGGGCGCGTTGCGCTTCGTAGGCAATCAGCGCGCGCACCGATGCGCCAGCGGATTTCACGGAGAGATCGGCTTCCCGCACATGGAAGCGTTTCATGTCCTCGGCGGGCAGGTAGACGCGGCCTTGGGCCAGGTCCTCGGCGACGTCCTGGAGGTGCTCGACGATCTGCAGGGCCGTGCAGATCGCGTCGGAGCGGCGGATCCGCTCGGGCGTCGAGGTGCCGGTGACACCGAGGACCAGCCGGCCGACCGGGTTGGCCGACAGCTCGCAGTAGGCGAGCAGGTCGTCGTAGGTCTCGTAGCGGGAGACCAGCTGGTCCTGGCGGTTGGCGGCGATCAGGCCGAGAAAGGGCTCGGGGGTGAGCGAGCGGCGGCGCACGGTCGGCTGGAGGCGGCGCAGGATCGGGTGGCGCGGGGTGGCGTCGAAGACCCGGCGCAGGTCGGCCTCGTAGGCGTCCAGCAGGGCCAGCCGGTCGTCGGCCCGCTCGGGCGGGACGCCGAGCAGGCGGGCGTCGGCGCCGCCGGGGGCCAGGTCGCCGTCGCCGATGTCGTCGACCAGACGGGCGAAGCCGTAGACGGCCATGAGGTCGGCGCGCCAGGCGCGGGGCAGGAAGAAGGGGGCCACCGGGAAGTTCTCGCCCGCGGCCTTGTCGAGGGTGCCGCGCTCCGGGTCCACGGCCGGTGCCGCCTTGGTGGCCGTCACCGCCGGCCGCCCGGGGCGGGGACGGCGCACGCCTCCCGGCGCTGGGGAGTTTCCGTAGCCATTGCCGTCACATCTCCCGTTCTACACTGCGGACCCAATACACACTATTTCGGACACGCCGCCCGGCCGCCCGTGCGGCAGCCCTGGCTGAGGGTGTCGGGCATTATCGCCCCATGTGCCGCGTTTCGGGACCGGTACAGCTTACGTTGTACAACTCATCGAGCTACGCGGGGGGCGTACGTACATCACAACAACACACCGATTGATTCCAAGATTCCTTGGACCGGCCGGAGTTGACGTTTCCTTTGCAGACGCGAGACCCCGCCGGAACAGTTCCGGCGGGGTTCCGGGGGCCGTACGGTCACTTGCCGACGAACTTCTCGTACTCCTTGAGCACCTCGTCCGTCGGGCCGTCCATGCGCAGTTCGCCGCGTTCCAGCCACAGCACGCGGTCGCAGGTGTCACGGATGGACTTGTTGTTGTGACTGACCAGAAACACCGTGCCGGCCTCCTTGCGCAGCTCGCGGATGCGGGCCTCGGAGCGCTTTTGGAACTTGCGGTCGCCGGTGGCCAGCGCCTCGTCGATCATCAGGACGTCGTGGTCCTTGGCGGCGGCGATGGAGAACCGCAGCCGGGCGGCCATGCCGGAGGAGTACGTGCGCATCGG
>NZ_JBQOUX010000037.1:0-65355 GCF_052216785.1 Streptomyces sp. JW3
GCTGCCGGCCGCACGGCGGCCCGGGGCCGTACGGCGACCGGCTCCGGTCGGCGGCAGGACCTGGACGGCGGCAGGACCCGGTGGGCGGCAGGACCCGGTGGGCGCAGGCCCTGGGAGACGACAGGAGGTCCTGGGCGGCGACAGGCCCCGGAGGAGCAGGTCGACCCGTCTTCGCGGCGGGGTCCCGGCGCGGGTGGTGCGGGGACGGGGACGTGGCCCGAGGGGATGACCGCCCGTCAGGGTCGGCGGGTCACCCCCTCGGGCGGCTCACTTCACCCGGCCGTACCAGACGCTCTTGGTCCAGATCTTCTGGAGCCGCACCACGTCCCCGGTCTTCGGGGCGTGCCAGATCCTGCCCTTCCCGGCGTAGATGCCGACGTGGTAGACGTTCCGGCCCGAGTGGAAGAACACCAGGTCGCCTGCCTTGCGGCTGGCGGCGCCGATGTGCCGGGTGCGGTTGTACTGCTGGGCCGCCGTACGGGGCAGCTTCTTGCCGGCCTTCTTGAACGAGTAGAGCGTCAGCCCGGAGCAGTCGAAACGGGACGGCCCGGTGGCCCCGTACCGGTACGGGGCGCCCTTCTTGGAGGCCGCGATCTTCAGCGCCTTGGTCGCATGGGGCGCCGCGGCGGCTTCGGAGGCGACGCCGGGGACCACGATCGAGCCGCCCACGGCGGCGATGGTGAGGGCCGAGGCCGCAGAGGCCCGGACCATGAGCGACGGGACACGATTGAGCGCAGTCATGCGCAACCCTTCGTCAGCCGCCTGTGAAGGATGACCTGTCGGATTCGGGCTGGCGAAGTTGCCCGGCCGCACGAGTGCGGCTTCACCCCAAGGGCTGCTCGGCTCCGGTCATGGCGTGACCGGCCCGGCGACCCGTCGTGCTCGGGTCCTCCACTCCTGCCGATCCACTCCTGTCGACCGGTCATCCGGGCGGCGGCAGGACTCGGCGTCCGCCCGGATCGCCCCGCCGCTGCGGCGGGGTCTTGTCGTCAGTCAGGGATCTTGACGCACCCGGGAGGGAATATCCCAACGGAACGGGTGGTTTGTGTTGTTACTCACCACTCATCCGTTCGGGTGGACGGCCCTCCGTTCGGCCCAGTGCCGCCGCGCCCGGTGACTCTCCGACCAGCGGCGGAGTGCTCCATCGCACGTCGGACCAGGCGCGTTGCGCAAGCCGGACGGGCTGGGAAAAGGACGTGTTCCTACGCCGATAGGGGGTACGCCGTTCGGTCCGTTTCGGTGTCGGCGGAGACAGTCGCGCCACAGCCGCGGAGGTACCCGCGCCACGCGGCGGGACGGGGTGTCAACCGCCGGCGGACGGCGGCGTGGCGCCGGTTCACGGGCAGGCAAAGGGACGTCCAAGAAGTAGCCTCGGGCAACGAGAAATGATCTTGACCGGGTTAACGTGACCGAAACCCGGTGCAACTAGCCTGCCGCTTCGGCCACCTGCGACGTTGCCCCGTGGCTGCGGCAACCGGACCCGCACGGTCCGGAGCGAGGACTGTGAGGTGGGACGTGCGACTGACCCCGCACGAGCAAGAGCGGCTGCTGATCCACGTGGCGGCGGACGTCGCCGAGAAGCGCCGGGCGCGCGGCCTGAAGCTGAACCATCCCGAGGCCGTCGCCCTCATCACGTCGCACATCCTGGAGGGCGCCCGGGACGGCCGCACCGTCGCCGAGTTGATGTCGTCCGGCCGGGGGCTGCTGACCCGGGACGACGTCATGGCGGGCATCCCGGAGATGCTGCACGACGTGCAGGTCGAGGCGACCTTCCCGGACGGCACCAAGCTCGTCACCGTCCATGACCCGATCGGCTGAGGGGAGCCGCGCCGTGATTCCTGGAGAGATCCTGTTCGCCGACGGGCCGATCGTCTACAACGAGGGCCGCGAGACCACCCGGCTGACCGTCCTGAACGCCGCCGACCGCCCCGTCCAGGTCGGCTCGCACTACCACTTCGCCGAAGCCAACCCCGGCCTCGACTTCGACCGGGCCGCCGCCCGCGGCAAGCGGCTCAACATCGCCGCCGGCACGGCCGTACGCTTCGAGCCCGGCATCCCCGTCGAGGTCGAACTGGTCCCCGTGGCCGGCGCCCGGATCGTGCCCGGACTGCGCGGCGAGACCGGAGGTGCCCTCGATGCCTGAGATCTCCCGCGCCGCCTACGCCGACCTGTTCGGCCCCACCACCGGGGACCGGGTCCGGCTCGCCGACACCGACCTGCTGATCGAGATCGAGGAGGACCGTTCCGGCGGTCCCGGACGCGCCGGTGAGGAGGCCGTGTTCGGCGGCGGCAAGGTCATCCGCGAGTCGATGGGCCAGTCCCGCGCCACCCGCGCCGAGGGCACCCCCGACACCGTCATCACCGGCGTGGTGATCGTCGACCACTGGGGCGTCGTCAAAGCCGACGTCGGCATCCGCGACGGCCGGATCACCGGCGTCGGCAAGGCCGGCAACCCGGACACCATGGACGGCGTCCACCCCGACCTGGTGATCGGCCCGGAGACCGAAATCATCGCGGGCAACGGACGGATACTGACCGCCGGCGCGGTCGACGCCCATGTGCACTTCATCTGCCCGCAGGTGGCCGACGAGGCACTGGCCTCCGGCGTCACCACCCTGGTCGGCGGCGGCACCGGACCGGCCGAGGGCTCCAAGGCCACCACCGTCACGCCCGGCGCCTGGCACCTGGCCCGGATGTTCGCCGCGATGGAGGCGTACCCGCTCAACATCGGCCTGCTGGGCAAGGGCAACACCGTCTCGCACGAGGCGATGCACTCGCAGATCCGGGGCGGCGCGGTGGCCCTGAAGATCCACGAGGACTGGGGCGCGACCCCCGCCGCCATCGACGCCGCGCTCACCGTCGCCGACGCGACCGGCGTCCAGGTCGCCATCCACACCGACACCCTCAACGAGGCCGGTTTCGTCGGCGACACCCTCGCCGCGATCGCCGGCCGCGGCATCCACGCGTACCACACCGAGGGCGCCGGCGGCGGGCACGCCCCGGACATCATGACGGTCGTCTCCCAGCCGCACGTGCTGCCCAGCTCCACCAACCCCACCCGGCCCTACACCGTCAACACCGCCGAGGAACACCTCGACATGCTGATGGTCTGCCACCACCTCAACCCGGCCGTCCCCGAGGACCTCGCCTTCGCCGAGTCCCGCATCCGGCCGTCCACCATCGGCGCCGAGGACGTCCTGCACGACCTGGGCGCCATCTCGATCATCTCCTCCGACTCGCAGGCGATGGGCCGGGTCGGCGAGGTGATCCTGCGGACCTGGCAGACCGCCCACGTCATGAAGCGGCGGCGCGGCGCGCTGCCCGGCGACGGCCGCGCGGACAACCACCGAGTGCGTCGCTATGTCGCCAAATACACCATCAACCCGGCGCTCGCCCAGGGCATGGCCCGCGAGATCGGCTCCGTGGAGACCGGCAAGCTGGCCGACCTGGTGCTGTGGGAACCGGAGTTCTTCGGCGTCAAACCGCTGCTCGTCCTCAAGGGCGGCCAGATCGCTTACGCGCAGATGGGCGACGCCAACGCCTCCATCCCGACCCCGCAGCCGGTGCTGCCCCGGCCGATGTACGGGGCGATCGGCCGGGCCCCGGCGGCCAACTCGGTCAACTTCGTCGCGCCCGCCGCGCTGGAGGACGGGCTGGCGCAGCGGCTCGGGCTCGGCAAGGAGTTCGTGCCGATCGAGTCGACGCGCGGCGTCACCAAGGCCGACCTGCGGGAGAACGCCGCGCGGCCGGACGTACGCATCGACCCCGACAGCTTCGCCGTGCACATCGACGGCGAACTGGTCGAGGCCGAACCGGCGGCGGAACTGCCCATGGCCCAGCGATACTTCCTCTTCTGATGCCAGCGCTTGCGATGCCAGTGCTTGCGATGCCAGTGCTTGCGATGCCAGCGCTTGCGATGCCAGTGCTTGCGATGCCGGTCCTTGTGATGCCGGCGCTTCCGATGTCCGGGACCTCTGATGTCTAGGGCGGCACTCCTGGTCCTGGCCGACGGCCGCTTCCCCGCCGGCGGACACGCGCACTCCGGGGGCGCGGAGGCGGCCGTCCGCGCCGGGCGGATCACCGGGGCCGGGGACCTCGAAGGCTTCTGCCGGGGCCGGCTGCACACGACGGGGCTGGTGTCGGCCGCGCTCGCCGCGGCGGC
The DNA here is from genome assembly GCF_052216785.1 of Streptomyces sp. JW3. Lineage (NCBI taxonomy): Bacteria > Bacillati > Actinomycetota > Actinomycetes > Kitasatosporales > Streptomycetaceae > Streptomyces > Streptomyces sp. JW3. The sequence continues at coordinate 4,163 of NZ_JBQOUX010000037.1, forward strand.
GGCCCTCGGCGTGGACCCGATGTCCCTCGACGCCGCCGCGGACGCCCGGACACCGTCCCCCGCGCTGCGGATCGTGGCGCGCAAGCTCGGCCGGCAGCTGATGCGGGCCGCCCGCGCGACCTGGCCGTCCGCCGAACTCGACGCCCTGGCCGGCGCCTTCCCCAAGGGCGCGCACCAGCCGGTCGTGCTCGGTCTCGCGGCCCGGTCGGCGGGGCTCGGGCCGCTGGACGCGGCGTACTGCTCGGCGTACGAGAGCGTCAGCGGCCCCGCGACGGCGGCGGTGCGGCTGCTCAGCCTGGACCCGTTCGACGCGACCGGGGCGCTGGCGCGGTTGGCGCCGGAGCTGGACCGGGTGGCCGACCGGGCCGTCGAGGCGGCCCGGCAGACGGTGGACGCCGGGCCCGACGCGCTGCCCGCCGCCTCGGCGCCGCTGCTGGAGATCGCGGCGCAGGCGCATGCCGCCTGGCCCGTGCGGTTGTTCGCCTCTTGACGTCCCCTCCCAACGTCCCCTCTCAACGTCCGCCTTCGGCCGGAACGGCCGCCCTCGCCGGAAAAGGAGCCGTCATGCACCTCGATCACTCCCACCCCCACGGTCCCGCCGCCGTCAGCGCCGACGCCCGCCGCCCCGACGGCACCCGTCGGGCGCTGCGGATCGGGCTCGGCGGGCCGGTCGGGTCCGGGAAGACCGCCACCGTCGCCGCGCTCTGCCGGGCGCTGCGCGACGAACTGTCCCTCGCGGTCGTCACCAACGACATCTACACCCGCGAGGACGCCGAGTTCCTGCTGCGCGAGGCCGTGCTGCCGCCCGAGCGGATCAGCGCGGTGGAGACCGGGGCCTGCCCGCACACCGCGATCCGGGACGACATCTCCGCCAACCTGGAAGCCGTCGAGGACCTGGAGGACGAGGTCGGCCCGCTGGACCTGATCCTCGTCGAGTCCGGCGGGGACAACCTCACCGCCACCTTCTCCAAGGGTCTGGTCGACGCGCAGATCTTCGTGATCGACGTGGCCGGCGGCGACGACATCCCGCGCAAGGGCGGCCCCGGCGTGACCACCGCCGACCTGCTGGTCGTCAACAAGACCGACCTCGCCCCGTACGTCGGCTCCGACCTGGCCCGGATGTCCGCCGACGCCAAGGCGCAGCGCGGCGAACTGCCCGTCGTCCTCCAGTCGCTCAGGGCCGACCCGGGCGTGGCGGACGTCGCCGCCTGGGTCCGCGCGAAGCTCACCGCGTGGACCGCGTGAGGGGGACGGCCGGCCTGCGGGCCACGGCACGCGTCCACGCCCGCCGGGACGGCCGCGGCGGCACCGCGCTGCCGGTGCTCGACGGCGCGGGCCCGCTCGCGCCGCGCCGCACCCGGGGCAGCGGGGCCGAGGCGCGGGTCACGCTGGTCGGCGCGATGAGCGGACCGCTGGGCGGGGACCGCCTCACCGTCGAGGCGGACGTCGGCGCGGGCGCCCGGCTGCGGGTCGGATCGGCGGCGGCCACCATCGCGCTGCCCGGCCAGACCAAGGACGAGGCGCACTACGAGGTCCGGCTCACCGTCGCCGACGGCGGCGAACTGCACTGGCTGCCCGAACAGCTGATCTCCGCCCGCGGCAGTGAGCTGTACGTCAGCACCCGGGCCGACCTCGGCGCGGACGCCCGGCTGGTGCTGCGCGAGGAACAGGTGCTCGGCCGGGCCGGCGAGGAACCGGGGCGGCTCACCAGCCGGCTCACGGTACGGATCGCCGGGCGGTGCGTACTCGACCAGGAACTGGCCTGCGGACCCGGCGCGCCCGGCGGCTGGGACGGCCCGGCGGTGCTGGCCGGGCATCGGGCCGTCGGCCAGCTCGTCGTCGTACGGCCTGAGTTCGCCCGGCGGATGCCGCCGGCGAGGATGTCCGGGGAGGGTACGGCCGTGCTGCCGCTCGCCGGGCCCGCCGTCCTCGTCACCGCCGTGGCGCCCGACGCGCTGCTCCTGCGCCGGTCGCTGGACGCGGCGCTGGACTCCTTCGACCAGGGCTGACGCGGACGCTCCGACGACCGAACGCGTCAACCCGTTTATCGGATTGGCAAAGAAGTCGGGTCGCCCCTGTCCTCAGCGAACCCACAGCCGAGAGGATCCCGGTACCCATCGCAAAGATGTACGGGGAGGGTCCACTTGAGGACGACACGACTGAAGCGGAGCACGGTCGCGCTCGGCGCCGCCGGGGTGCTGGTCTCCGCGACCCTGGCGGCCGGCGCCGTCAGCGCGCCCGCGGCGAACGCCAGTACGGCCGCCCGGCACGGGAACACCCAGGACCTCCAGGCGTACGGCGCCGCCGTCGCCGCGGCCCGCGCCGCCAAGGCCGGGATCGACTGGCAGGACTGCCCCGCCGACTGGGGCCTGGCCACGCCGATCCAGTGCGGTTACGTCACCGTCCCGCTCGACTACGCCAAGCCGTACGGCAAGCAGATCAAGCTCGCCGTCGACCGCATCGGCAACACCGGTACGAAGGCGCAGCGCCAGGGCGCGCTCATCTACAACCCCGGCGGCCCCGGCGGCTCCGGTCTGCGCTTCCCGGCCCGGGTGACCGCCAAGAACCCGATCTGGGCGAAGACCGCCGAGGCGTACGACTTCGTGGGCTTCGACCCGCGCGGTGTCGGCAAGTCGACCCCGATCTCCTGCGTCGACCCGCAGGAGTTCGTCAAGGCACCCAAGATGGACCCGGTGCCCGACTCCGAGGCCGACAAGCGCGCCCAGCGCAAGCTGGCCCGCGAGTACGCCGAGGGCTGCGCCGAGCGCAGCGGCACCATGCTGCCGCACATGACCACCCCGAACACCGCGCGAGACATGGACGTGATCCGCGCCGCGCTCGGCGAGAAGAAGCTCAACTACCTCGGCGTCTCCTACGGCACCTACCTGGGCGCCGTCTACGGCACCCTCTTCCCCGGCCATGTGCGCCGGATGGTCGTCGACAGCGTCGTCAACCCGTCCCGGGAGAAGATCTGGTACCAGGCCAACCTGGACCAGGACGTCGCCTTCGAGACCCGCTGGAACGACTGGCAGGACTGGGTCGCGAAGAACGACGCCACCTACCACCTCGGCGACACCCGCGCCGAGGTGCAGGCCCAGTGGCTGAAGCTGCGCGCCACCGCCAAGGCGGACCCGATCGGCGGGGTGGTCGGCCCGGCCGAACTGCTCTCCTTCTTCCAGAGCGCCCCGTACTACGACTCCGCGTGGGCGTCCGTCGCCTCGGTGTTCAGCGCGTACGTCGGCGGCGACACCCAGGCCCTGGTCGACGCCGCCGCCCCGGACCTGAGCGACACCGCGGGCAACGCCTCCGCGGAGAACGGCAACGCCGTCTACACGGCCGTCGAGTGCGCCGACGCCCAGTGGCCCACCGACTGGCAGACGTGGGACCGGGACAACACCCGGCTGCACCGTGACTATCCGTTCCTGACCTGGTCCAACGCCTGGATGAACCTGCCCTGCGCCACCTGGCCGGCCAAGCAGCACACGCCGGTGAACGTGAAGACCGGCAAGGGTCTGCCGCCGGTGCTGATCGTCCAGTCGGAGCGGGACGCGGCCACGCCGTACGAGGGCGCCGTCGAACTGCACCAGCGGTTCAAGGGCTCGCGGCTGATCACCGAGCGGGACGCCGGGTCGCACGGTGTCACCGGGCTGACCAATCCGTGTGTCAACGACCGCGTCGACACCTATCTGCTCACCGGAAAGGTGGATGCCCGGGACGTGACCTGCGCCCCGCACGCCACGCCGAAGCCGTAACCCGTCCGGGGCAGGGGCGGCCGGTGCGCACCGGCCGCCCCTTTCTCATGCTCCCCGCCCCGCCAGCCAGGCGTCCTCCGCCGCGTAGTCGAACAGGTCCCCGTACGCCTGGACCATCTTCGGGTACGCCGCCCGCCAGTCCGGCTCCGCGGCCAGCCGCTGCGTGATGAAGGCGATGGTCTCCGGCAGCGTCTCGGCGTACCGGGTCACCGGCCGGTAGCCCAGCTCCCGTTCCGCCGCCGCCATGCCGCACACCACCGGCGCCGGCACCGACCAGGGTGTGTCGCCCACCCGGGGCGCGGGCGGCCCGCCGTCCACCAGGACGTCCGCCACCTCCACGCCCATCACGGCGTCGATCGCCGCGGCGATCTCGGCCACCGTCGGCGCGTCCGGGTCCACCGCGTTGAGCACCCGGCTGCCCGGCCGGGCGGCGGCCAGCCGGATCAGCTCGGCGATGTTGCGCACCCCCGCCGGATGGAACCGGCTCGCGCCCCCGTACGCCAGGACGCGGCGGCGCCGCCCGTCCAGGTTGCGCTTGACGAAGTACAGCTCGCGCGGCGTGCGGCAGTACGGCCCGTGCACCGCGCCCGCCCGCACCAGCGTCGCCGGCAACCGGTCGCCGGCGGCGAGCAGTTCGCGCTCCAGCGCCACCTTGCGGGTGCTGTAGCCGGCGTCCCCCGGGCGGACGGTGTGCTGCTCCTCGGTGAGCGGCACCGGATACTCGGGGAAGCCGCCGGGCTCCTCCTGGGTGTCGAAGCCGCGGCCCTTGTCGTCCTCGTACACCGACACGCTGGAGACCACCACCGCCGAGCCGATCCGCCCGGCGAGCGCGGTCAGCTGCCGTGCGTGCGCCGGGCCGAACGCCACCGTGTCCACCAGCACGTCGCAGCCGTCGCCGACCGCCGCGGCCAGCGCGCCGTCGTCCTCCCGGTCGGCCCGCACCACGCGTACGCCGTCCGGCCAGCCGGCGTCCCGTCCGCCGCCGCGCGAGACGGCGGTCACCTCCCAGCCGTCCCGGGCCAGCGCACCCACCACCGGCCGCCCGATCTGTCCCGTCGCCCCGATCACCACAGCTCGTCTCATACGGGGACCGTAGGCGGACCGGGCCCGCCCCGTCAGGCCCGTCTGCCGAGGGCAGAGCGCGGCTAACCGAGCGGCATCCGGGGAAACCGCCGCCCCCGCGCGCCCGCCTGCTCCGCCTCGGCCTTGACCTCGGCGGCGTACCGGTCGACGTACTCCTGGCCGGACAGCGCCATGATCGCGTACATGATCTCGTCGGTGACGGCCCGCAGCACCGTCTTCTCGTGCTCCATACCGGCGTAGCGGGAGAAGTCCAGGGGCGCGCCGAAGCGGATGGTGATCGGGCGGACGCGGGGGAGCCGTCGGCCCGGCGGCTGCGCCTCGAACGTGCCGATCATGGCGCACGGCACCACCGGCACCCCCGCGGTCAGCGCCATCACCGCGACGCCGACCTTGCCTTTGTAGAGCCGTCCGTCGTGCGAGCGGGTGCCCTCGGGATAGATGCCGAGCAGTTCGTCGCGGCCCAGCACGCCGAGCCCCTCGCGGACCGCGGCCCGGCCCGCCTCCTTTCCGGATCGGTCCACCGGGATCTGCCCGGCGCTGCGGAAGAAGGCCGCGGTCAGCCGGCCCTTCAGACCGGGGCCGGCGAAGTACTCGGCCTTGGCGAGGAAGGTGATCCGGCGCCTGAGCACGGCGGGCATCAGGAAGTGGTCCGAGAACGACAGGTGGTTGCCGGCCACGATGGCCGCCCCCGACGCCGGCACCTGGTCCAGGCCCTCGATCCGGGGCCGGAAGACGAGTCTCAGCAGTGGTCCCAGCAGTACGTATTTGAGCAGGTGGTAGAACACGGCTCAGCTCCTACTCTGCGCGACGACTGACAGTCTGTCAGGTACCCCGCACCGGTGGCGACCCGCCGTCCGCCGGCGGACGGCGTAATTGTGGGATCTTCTGAAGAGGAGTCTGGGGTGCGCCGTGTGCGCCGTGTTTCTGGCGTCGCCGATGCGACCCCTCAGTCCCACTGGGGAGTGATGCCCCTAGTAAAGCGCGTGAGGTGTGGGGAGGATTCAGAGCAGGACCGGATCTTCTCTGTGGCGAAATGCGGTGTAGGAATGGCCAGTTGTTCCATGCAGGATTCCGACGTGCGACTTCCGGCGGAGATCGACGCGTCGTCCTTGGCCGATGTCCCCGAAGGGCCGCCCAGAAGAATTCTGCTGACCGGAGCCACGGGTTTTCTGGGTGGTTTCCTGCTCACCGACCTGCTGGACGCGACCGAGGCCCGGATCCACTGCCTGGTGCGGGCGGAGTCGGCCGGCCAGGCCGAGGAGCGGCTCGCCGCCCAGTTACGCGACCGGGGCGTGCCGGCCCACCACATGTCCCGGGTCGAGGTCGTGCTCGGCAGCCTGGCGAAGCCCCGATTCGGGCTGACCGAGGAGGAGTTCTCGGCTCTGGCGCGGGACGTCGACGTCATTTACCACTGCGGCGCGTGGGTCAATCTCCTGGCGGGTTACCAGATTCTGCGCGGCTGCAATGTGACCGGGACCCAGGAAATCCTGCGCCTGGCCACCCGGTCCCGCCGCATTCCCGTGCATCACGTCTCGACGATGGGCGTGCTCACGGCGGCCGAGGGCGCCGGCACCGGCGAGGTCTCCGGCTACTGCGCCACCAAGCGGGTCGCGGAGCGGCTGGTCGCGCAGGCCGCGGACCGCGGCCTGCCGACGATGGTGCACCGGCCCGGGGTGATCCTGGCGGACTCGCGGACCGGCCTGGTGGGCAGGTCGGACTGGTTCGTCCACCTGACGAGGGCGAGCCTGCGGGCCGGCTGCGCCCCCGACCACCCCGGCCTGCTGCCGGTCGGCACCGTCGACTTCACCAGCCGCGCCATCGTCGACCTGTCCCTGAGCCGCCGGGCCGAAGGACAGGTGTTCCATGTGGTCGATCCGCGCCCGCTGCCCTTCACGGCGTACTTCCAGGGCTTCGCGGACGCGGGTGCCGACCTTCCGATCGTCGCGTTCGACACCTGGCTGGAGCGGCTTCGCGACCTGGGGGACGAGGTCCCGCGCAGCACCCTGCGGCTGGCCGGCGAGACGCTCCGGCAGATGATGCCGGCCCAGCAGCAGGACGCCGGCGACCCCCTCGTCGCGGTGCCCGCGCCCCGCACCCCGCCGGTGCTGGACTCCGCCTACTTCCGCAGGCTGCTCGACTTCCTGAGCCGCGACGCGGTGGGCGCGCTGCCCGCCCGGTGACCTGCCCGTAGTCCCTTTTCGTTCGCGCACCTCCCTCCACCTCTCACGCTGGAGTTCCGCATGTCCCTTTTCACCCTGGAAGACTTGGTGGCGATGGTGGCCGAGATCGCCGGCGCCGACGCGGCCAAGGCGGTCGCGGAGCAGCCCGCCGACGCACCGTTCACCTCCTTGGGATTCGACTCGATGGCCGTCATCGAGCTGGCCGAGCAGATCCAGGAGCGCTACGGCGTTCCCATCCCGGACGAGGCGGTGCACGACCTGCGCACCGTCCGGCGGACTCTCGACTACGTCAACCAGCAGGCGGCCGTCGCCACGGCGGACGGAGCCCGCTGATGGAACCGACCCGGAGCGCGGGGCGACTGACGGGCATCGGTGTCCATCGCCCCGCCGGGCTGCTCAGCAGCGCCGAACTCGACACCAGGTTCGGCCGCGAAGCGGGCTGGATCGAGCAGATCACCGGAATCCGCACCCGGCTGAAAGCCGGCCCCGACGACACCTTCGTCGAGATGGCCGCGCAGGCGGCGGACAAGGCCCTGGCCCACGCGGGCCTGGCTCCGGACGCCGTGGACTGCGTCCTGTTCTCCTCCGCCAGCAGTCTCGGCCAGGAAGCCTGCCGGGCCGCGAGTCTCGCCCACCGCATCGGTGCCACCCGGGCCGGCGGGTTCGACCTCGACGGCGGCTGCGCCGGCTTCAGTTACGGGCTGGCGCTGGCCTCGGGACTGATCGCGGCCGGACAGGCGCGGCAGGTGCTGGTCGTCGCCGCCGAGCGGCTGAGCGACATCACCGATCCCACCGACTGCGAGACCGTCATGATCTTCGGCGACGCCGCTGGGGCCGCGGTGGTCAGCGCCGCGGAGCGCGGCGGGATCAGCCCGGCCGTCTGGGGAACCCACGGCCCCGGCGCACCCTGGATGACCGGCACCCCGCCCGAACCCGGCGCCCAGCACCCCCCGTACCTGCACATGGACGGCACCCGGGTGGTGCGCTGGTTCGGTTCACGGATGCCGCAAGTGGCCCGGGCCGCGCTCGACGCGGCCGAGCTCACCTGGGACGACGTCGCCGCCTTCGTGCCGCACCAGTGCAACGGGCGGCTGATCGACCTGATGGTCCGCAGGCTGCGGCTGCCCCCGCGGGTGGCGGTCGCCCGCAGCATCGTCAGCGACGGCAACACCAGTTCGGCGTCGATTCCGCTGGCCCTGGAGCGACTGCTCGCCACGGGCACGGCGCAGCCCGGCGACAAGGCGCTGCTGCTGGGCTTCGGCGCCGGACTGACCTGGTGCGCCCAGGTGGTCGAACTTCCTTGAGGAGCAACTCATGAACGCCCCGTCCCGGTCCGCGGTCGGCCTGGCACCCGGCACCGGACTCGATCCCGGACCCCAAGCCGGTGTCGTGGACCGTCCGTTGTCCCGGCTGTCCGACCCCGACCTCGACACCCTCCTGCTGATCCGCCACTTCGAGCTGGCCCTGCTCGACCTGTTCTCCCAGGGCCGGCTGCACGGCACCACGCACACCTGTCTCGGCCAGGAGTACGTGCCCGTCGCGCTCTACCCCCTGCTGGACGACGGCGACTACGTCTTCAGCAACCATCGCGGGCACGGCCACTACCTGGCCCGCTTCCGCGACCCGCACGGCCTGCTGGCCGAGATCATGGGGCGGGCGGGCGCCGTCTGCCACGGAGTCGGCGGCAGCCAGCACATCTACCGCGACCGCTATCTGTCCACCGGCGTACAGGGCCAGAGCCTGCCTGTGGCCGTGGGCGTCGGCCTGCACCTCAAGCGGGCCGAGCCGGGCCGGATCGCGGTGGTCCACATCGGCGACGGCACCTGGGGCGAGGGCGCGGTGTACGAGGCGCTCAACATGGCCCAGCTGTGGCAGGTCCCCGTACTCGTCGTGGTGGAGCACAACGGCATCGCGCAGTCGACCCCGACCGAGCGGCAGCTGTCCGGCACCATCGCGGCCCGGGCCGCCGCCTTCGGCATCGGCCACCTGCGCGTCGACTCCGTGGACGTCCGGGAAGTGCGCGCCGCCCTCGCGCCCGTGGTCGACCGGGTCCGCGACCGGCACCAGCCCTGCGTGGTGGAGTGCGTCACCCACCGGGTGGGCCCGCACAGCAAGGGGGACGACACCCGCCCGGCCGAGATCCGGGACCGGGCGGCGGCACACGACTGGTACCGCCGCTACCGACAGCACCACCCCGAACAGTTCGCCGCCGCCGACCACGCGCAGGCCCAGGCCGTCGCCGCCGTGGTGCGCGAGGTCGGGGCGCGGCCGGCGTCCCGCTGGGAGGCGCGATGACCCGCCGTGAGCGAGTGGCCGAGAACCTCAACCGGGCCCTGCACGCCCTCCTCGGCAACGATCCGAACACCTATGTGATCGGCGAGGACGTCGCCGACCCCTACGGCGGCGCGTTCAAGGTGACCCGAGGGCTCTCCGACCGCTACCCGCGGCAGGTGCTCTCCTCGCCGCTCAGCGAGGGCGGCATCGCGGGCGTGGGCGCGGGCCTGGCGCTGGCCGGCAACCGGTCCGTGGTCGAGATGATGTTCTCCGACTTCGCCGCGCTGGCCTTCGACCCGCTGCTGAACTTCGCCGCAAAATCGGTGTCGATGTACGGCCGCCGGGTGCCGATGAGCATGGTCGTGCGCTGCCCCACCGGCGGCAACCGGGGGTACGGCCCGACCCACAGCCAGAGCCTCCAGAAGCACTTCCTCGGCATCCCCGACCTCCAGGTCCGGGAAGTCTCCCCGTTCCACGACAGCCACCGCGTGCTGACCGCGATGCTCGACCGTGCGGAGCCCGGGGTGCTCTTCGAGGACAAGGTGCTCTACACCCGCCCGATGTACGAGGGCGGGGTCGTGGACGACCTCTTCCGCTACGAGACGCTCGCCGACCCCGGCGAGACCGCCCGGGTGTTCGCGCCGGACTGCGGCGCCCCGGACTGGATCGTCCTGGCCCCGGGCGGGCTCACCGAGCGGGCCGTCACCGCCCTGCGCACGCTGCTCCTCGAAGAGGAGATCACCTGCGAACTGCTGGTGCCCTCCCAGCTCTACCCCTTCGACAGCAAGGCGCTGCTCCCGGTGCTGTCCCGGGCCGAGCGGATCTGTGTCGTGGAGGACGGCACGGCCGACGGGACCTGGGGCGAGCTGGTCGCGCAGCGACTCCACGAGCAGTTGTGGGGCCGGCTGGCGCGCCCGGTGCTGCTGCTGAGCGCCGAGCCGAGCATCGTACCGACCGCGACGCACCTGGAGCACGAGGTGCTGCCCCAGTCGTCCACCATCCACCGCGCGGTCATGGAGGCAACGAAGTGATCGGCATCGAACTGCCCACGCTCAACACCAACGACTCCAGCTACACCCTGGTCGAGTGGCTCGTCTCCGACGGCAGCCGCATCAAGGGCGAGCAGCCGCTGGCGGTCGTGGAGACGTCCAAGGCCAGTGAGGAGATCGAGAGCACCGGCCCCGGAATCCTGCACGTGCTGGTCGACAGCGGCCAGGACTGCACACCGGGACAGGTGATCGCCTACCTCTTCGAGTCGGCCGAGGAGCGCGACTCGTATCGCACCACATCGGTCACCCCGGCGGCGCAGCCACCGTCGTCCGAGGCGGAGTTGAACATCACCAAGGCGGCCCGTGCGCTCGCCGACCGGCACGGTCTGTCCGACGCCGAGCTGCGCGCTCTCGGCCGCACGGTGATCCGTACGGCCGACGTCGAGGGCCTGGTGCGGCGAGCCGCTCCGGCGCCCGCCGCCCCGGAGCGCCAACTGTCCAAGCGGCAGCGGGCGGTGGGGGCGGTGGTGACCGAGTCGATGCGTACCGTCCCGGCCGCCGCCGCCTACGCCAAGGTCGACGCCGGCCCTGCGGAGGAAGTGGCCCGGCGGCTGTCCGAGCGGACGGGAAGTTTCGTCTCCCTGCCCGTGCTGCTGGTCAAGGCGGTGGCACGCCGGCTCGCCGCACACCCCCTCATGTTCGCCGCGCTCACCGACGAGGGCGCGGTGCGCGAGGCCGAACGGGCCCACGTGGGCGTCACCATGGACGCGGGCCGGGGCCTGTACACCCCGGTGGTGCACGACGCCGCCCAACTGGACAGCGACCGGATCGCCGACCTCCTGACCGGCTTCCGGAGCAAGGCGTTCCGCGGCACGTTCCAGGCCGCCGAACTGACCGGCGCCAACATCATGGTCGCCCCCCACACCACCGAGGGCCTGATCCTGGCCACCCCCATCGTCTTCCCCGGCCAGACCTGCGTGGTCTCCGTCGGCGCCGTCGACGACCAGGTGGTACTGGACGCGGCGGGCACGCCGCGCGCCCGCCGGTTCGTCCACCTCGGTCTGGTCTACGACCACCGGGTGGTCAACGGCGGGGACGCGATGGCCTTCCTCAGGGACCTGAAGGAGGAACTGGAGGCACCGGCCAAGCTCGGCTGACGCCGGACCCACCCGGACAGCCGCCCCCCTCACCCGGCCCGACCCACCACCGCGGCGACCCACCACGGGGTATCGACCCACCACGGGTATTGACCCACCACAGGTATCGACCCACCACGGGGTATCGCCCGCCGGAAAGGACACCACTGGCATGACCACCGACACGACCCCCCACAGCCGCGCCTACGATCTGCTCGCCTCGGTCCTCGACGACAAGTTCGAAGTGCCGCGCGAGGCCATCGTCCCCACCGCGACCTTCGAGCAACTGGACCTCGACTCGCTCGCCGTGGTGGAGCTCTTCGTCGTCCTCACCGAGGAACTCGGCATCGAGCTGGAGGACGGCGAAGCGGATCCGGACCTCACGCTGGCCGGCGTGGCCGACCTCATCGCCCAGGCCGTCAAGGAATGAGCGGCGCCCGGCCCGATGTCGCCGTCACCGGAATCGGCCTGGTCACCCCCGCGGGCACCGGCCGCGAGGCCAGCTGGGAGGGGGTGTGCGCGGGCCGCCCCACCGCCCGGCACATCCCCGAACTCAAAGGACTCCCGGTCGACTTCGGCTGTCTCGTACCCGACTTCTCCCCGCGCGGTCACGTTCCCGGCTCGCGCCCCTGGCAGTACGACCGGTTCACCCAGTTCGCCCTCTGCGCCGCCCTGGAAGCGGTCGCGGACGCCGGACTGGACCCGGCCGACTGGGACGGCGACCGCGTCGCGGTGGTCTTCGGCAGCTCGGCGGGCGGCACCGGCACCATGCTGGAACAGCACCGCAAACTGCTCGACAGCGGTACGGCCCGGGTCTCCCCGCTGCTGCTGCCGATGTTCCTGCCCAACATGGCCACCGGACAACTCACCATCCACCTCCGCGCCCGGGGCCCGGCGCTGTGCACGGTCACCGCCTGCGCGTCCGGCGCCACCGCCATCGGAACCGCCCTGCAACTGCTGCGCTCCGGAGCCTGCGACATCGCCGTCGCCGGGGCCTCCGACGCGGTCGTACAGCCGCTGTGGGTCACCGGGTTCGACCGGATGGGCGCCCTGTCCCGGCGCGGCGACGCCCCGGGGGCCGCCTCCCGGCCCTTCGACACCGCTCGGGACGGCTTCGTCATGGCGGAGGGCGCGGCGGCGCTGGTCCTGGAATCGGCGGCCGCCGCCAAGGCCCGCGGCCGCCCCGGCTACGCCCTGCTGGCCGGCTACGGCGCCTCGTCCGACGCGCACCACGCCGTGGCGCCGGACCCCGAGGGCAAGGGCGCAGCCCTCGCCGTACAGCGCGCCCTCGACGACGCCGGCGCCCGCCCCGCGGACGTCCAGCACGTCAACGCGCACGGCACCAGCACCCCGCTGAACGACGCCGCCGAAGCCCGCCTGATCCGCCGCCTCTTCCCCCAGCGGCCCTCCGTGACCTCCGTCAAGGGCACCCTCGGTCATCTGCTGGGCGCCGCCGGAGCGGTCGAGGCGGCGATCACCGCGCTGTCCGTGGCCCACGGCCGGGTGCCTCCGGTGGCCAACCTCGAACACCAGGAAGGAGACGCCGAGATCAACGCCGTCGCCGGCACCAGCCGGTCCCAGACCATCGACCTGGCGCTGAGCCATTCCTTTGGATTCGGCGGCCACAACGCCGTACTCGCCTTCCGAAGCTGTCCCACCGAACCGGCCCGGGAGCACACCGGCCGGACCTAGCGTCAACGCGCTGTCCGGTTCTGGCTGGTCCGCCGTAAATGCCTGGACTGGCGGCCGCTCCCACCGGGAAACTTCCGAGTTCCGACTCTCGGGAGTGTGATGGGAACAACAGATACGCGCGCACCGACGCCGGGCAGGAGCGCGGTGCTGCTGGCACTGCGCCACTACGGCAGGGAACTGCTGCGACTGCGCCGGCTGACCCTGCCCGCCCTGCTGCTGCCCGCCGTCGGCAACATCGGCATCCGCTACGTCGCGCCCCTGCTCATCGCCAAACTGGCCGGGCAGGCGGCCGGCGACCACGGTCTCACCCTCGCGTCGGCACTGCCGTACGTGCTGGGTTTCGGCGTGACACTGCTGCTCGCCGAGGCCGTGTGGCGGATCGGGCAGCACTGTCTCAACCGGGTGGACGCCCTCGGCATGGAACACCTGTACGTCACCGGTATGGATGAACTCCTCGCCAAGGACGCGGCGTTCTTCCACGACAACTTCGCCGGGTCCCTGACCAAACGGGTGCTCAGCTTCGGCAAGCGCTTCGAGGACTTCGTCGACACGCTGACGTACCGGATCGTGGGCAGCCTCGTCCCCCTGCTGTTCGGCGCCGTGGTGCTCTGGCGCTACGAACCCATGCTCGTCGTCGGCCTGCTGGTGATGATCGGGCTGACCGTGGTGGCCGCGACGCCGCTGATCCGGCGCCGGCAGGCGCTCGTCAACGACCGGGAGGCGGCGATCGCCCGGGTCTCCGGGCACGTCGCCGACAGCCTGACCAACATGGAGACCATCCGGGCCTTCGCGGCGGAGCGCCGGGAGGCCGACGAACACCGCCGCCGGGTCGCGGACTCCCGGCGCCTGACCCTCAAGTCGTGGGACTACGGCAATCTGCGCGTCGACGTCCTGGTCGCCCCGATGTCCGTGCTGACCAACGTGCTGGGCCTGTTCGTCGCCATCGCCCTCGGCGGCCCGGACCTCGGGGTGGAGGGGATCGTGGTCGCCTTCACCTACTACTCCAACGCCACCCAGATCATGTTCGAGTTCAACCAGATCTACCGGCGGCTGGAGAACTCCATGACCGAGGCCGCGCAGTTCACCGAACTGCTCCTGGACCCGCCCACGGTGCTCGACGCGGCGGCCCCCGAACCGCTCGCGCCGCGCGGCACCGGCATCCGCTTCGAGGCGGTGACCTTCGCGCACGCCGGTGCGAAGCCGATCTTCGAGGGCCTGGACCTGGACGTGCCCGGCGGGGCGCGGATCGGCCTGGTCGGCAGATCCGGCGGCGGCAAGACCACCCTCACCCGGCTGCTGCTGCGGATGTCCGACCTCGACGGCGGACGCATCCTGATCGGCGGCCAGGACATCAGCGCGCTGCGCCAGACCGACCTGCGCTCACTGATCGCCTACGTGCCCCAGGAACCCGCCATGTTCCACCGCAGCCTGCGCGACAACATCGCCTTCGCCCGGCCCGGCGCCACCGACGCGGAGATCCGGGCGGCGGCACAGGCCGCGCACGTCACGGAGTTCGCCGACCAGCTCCCCGACGGCTTCGCCACCCTGGTGGGGGAGCGGGGCGTGAAACTCTCCGGCGGCCAGCGCCAGCGGGTCGCCCTCGCCCGCGCCATCCTGCGCGACGCCCCGGTCCTGCTGCTCGACGAGGCGACCAGCGCGCTGGACTCGGAGAGCGAGATCCTGGTCCAGGACGCCCTGTGGCGGCTGATGGAGGGACGTACGGCCCTTGTCGTCGCCCACCGGCTGAGCACGGTCGCGGGCATGGACCGGCTCGTCGTCCTGGACCGCGGCCGGGTGATCGAGCAGGGCAGCCACCAGGAACTGCTCGCCGCGGACGGCGCCTACGCCAAGCTGTGGCAGCACCAGTCCGGCGGTTTCCTCGCGGAGAGCGACGAGCCGGCCCCGGGGCCGGCCTCCCCGGCGGACGGCCTCCCCGGACTGCCGGGCCCGGCCGGCCCGCCCGCGCCCGCGCCGGACCGGTCCGCCGCCACGAGGCCGTAGCCACGAGTGCGTAGCCTGCCGCCGCCGGCCCCGGACCGTCCGGTCCGGGACCGGCGGCGGACGCCGGTCAGTCGCCCGGCCCCGGGTCCGGGTGGACCGGGGCGGCGAGGCCCGCGCGGGCCGCCTCCAACTGGGCGGCGAACGCGATGCCGAAGAACAGGGCCACCGCGGTGAGGTTGGCCCACAGCAGCAGGGCGACGAACGCGGTCAGCGGCCCGTACAGGGCGCCGAAGGAACCGCTCTCCTCGACGTACAGCGCCAGCAGCCAGGTCGCCGTCACCCACAGGAGGATCTGGAGGGCGGAGCCAAGGGCCAGCCAGGTGTAGCCGGGCTGCACCCGGCGGGGCGACCAGCGGAAGATCACCGCGGAGGCGATCCAGGCCAGCGCCAGTCCGGCCGGCACCTCCAGCACGCTCCACCAGCCCGGCACGCCGCCCGTCCGGCCGGTGGCCCGCACCACCGCGTCCCCCACCGCCTCGCCCGCCACCAGGACGACGAACCCGAGCACCATCGGCATCCCGGCGGTGACCGCGAGGGCGAGCGCGCGGGCGTACTTGCGGGGGAGCGGCCGGTCGCGTTCGATGCCGTAGATGCGGTTGGCGCCGCGTTCGATCTGGCCCATGGCCGAGGCGAGGTTCAGCAGCGCGAAGCCCAGCCCCAGCCAGAGGGCGAGCGTGCTCCACGCGCCGCCGTGGGCGCTGAGCCGGGTCCGCTCGAAGGCGTCCGCGACGACGTCGCCGCTGGCGCCCGGCACGATCCGGCCCAGGGTCAGTTCGACGACGCGGCCCACCGTCTCGGTGTGCGCGCCGGTCGCGAGGCCCACCAGGGCGACCGTGAACGGCACCAGTCCGAGCACCACCTGGAAGGCGAGCGCCCGCGCGTTGGTGAAGCCGTCCGCGTAGCGGAAGCGCGCGAAGGAATCGGTCAGCAGCCGCAGGCCGCCGTAGTGCCGCAGCGCGGTGAACGCTTCGTCGCCCGACAATTCCTCCCCCCGCATGTCCCTGGTCTGCGGGACGTGTACGGCCGTGCCCACGGCGCCCACCCCTTCTCGCGGCGGACCCTGCGGGCGGCCGCGTGACGTGTTCCGGTCCGTCCCGACTGCCCGCGTTCGGCCCGGTCATCCCGGGCCCCGGACCGCGGGCCGGGGCCCGGGCCGGACCGGCCTACGCCGCTGCCTCGTCGGGCGGGAACGGCGCCGGGTAGGGCTCGGCGAAGTCGGCCGAGCGGCTGACGTTCGCCCAGGCGGCGGCCTGCGCGAGCTGCCGCCGGGAGTACGCCGTCGCCATGTCCACCGCGTTGACGCCCAGCAGCAGATGGGACGGCGGCACCTTTCGCCCGGCCGCCTCGACCACGATCTCCGCGGCCCGTCGCGGATCACCGGCGGCCCCGGCGTCGCTCTGCCGCATCCGGCGGTTCATCAGGCCGACCGTCTCCTCGTACGCGGCGGGCACCGGCCGCACCGTCATAGACGCCCCGGCCCAGTCGGTGGCGAAACCGCTGGGCTCGACGACCATGACCCGTACCCCGAACGGCGCGGTCTCCACCGCCAGCACCCGGCTGAAGCCGTCGACGGCGAACTTGGCCGCCTGGTACGAGGCGATGCCGGGCGACCCGCCCACCCGGCCGCCGACCGAGGAGACCTGCACGACCGTCCCGCCGCGCTGGGCGCGCAGCACCGGGAGGGCCGCCCTGGTGACGTGGTAGACGCCCCAGAAGTTCGTCTCGAACTGGGTACGGAAGTCGTCGTCGTCCGTGGTCTCCACCGGTGACACGTTCGCGTACCCGGCGTTGTTGACCAGGACGTCGATCCGTCCGAACCGGTCGGCCGCCGCCGCCACGGCGGCCCGCGCGCCCGCGGCGTCGGTGACGTCCAGGGCGACCGGCAGGACCCGCTCGCCGTACCGCCGCACCAGGTCGCCGAGCTGCTCCGGGCGCCGCGCCGTGGCCACGACCAGGTGCCCCGCGTCGAGCGCGGCGGTGACCAGGGCCCGGCCGAGGCCGCGCGAGGACCCGGTGACGAACCAGACCTGCCCCTGGGGCGGCCTGCCTTCGTACTGCTGACGTTGTTCCATGGCAGTTAGTAAAACATCGTTGCGTTATTAGCGCAACGCCATTGCCTTACGATGGCCGCATGACCGCGTCCGGATTCCAGCGCGCCCGCAGCCCGCGGGCCAAGCGGCAGCGCGAGGCCGCGATCCTCGAAGCGGCCCGCGCGCTCGGTGCGCAGCGGGGCATCCGCGAGATCACGCTCACCGACATCGCCGCCGCCGTCGGCATGCACAAGTCGGCGCTGCTGCGCTACTTCGAGACCCGCGAGCAGATCTTCCTCGGGCTCACCGCCGAGGGCTGGCGGGACTGGTCCGCCGACCTGTGCGAGCGCCTGCGGACGACACCGGCGGACCGGGCGCCCGAGGCCGTCGCCGAGGCGTTCGCCACCACGCTGACGGCGCGGCCGCTCTTCTGCGACCTGCTGGCCCAGGCGCCCCTCAACCTCGAACGGAACGTGTCGGTGGAGTCGGTGCGCGCCTTCAAGCTCGTCACCCTGGAGGAGGTCGAGCGCATCGGCGCGCACCTGGACAGGCTGCTCGGGCTGACCGAGGAGCAGGCCGTCGACACCATCGCCACGGCCACCGGCATGGCGGGCGCCCTGTGGCAGATGGCGACCCCGGGCCCGCACATCCAGGAGCTCTACCGGAGCGATCCGCGCCTCGCGCACGCCGTCGTGCAGGTCGGACCGCGGCTGTGCCGCGTGCTCACCGCCCTCCTGCGGGGTTTCACCGACCGGTGAAGGCCGGCGGCGGTCCGCCGGGGGCCCCTTTGAGAGGCGGCGAGTGACACCAGGGCCGGGAAGCGGCGTGACAGCCGGGCGCGGTCCTGACCAAGAACGTGGTGGCGGGCGCTCACCCGCCGGTGCCGTCGGCCTCGAGCGCCTTGCCGGCCGGTTCCGCGGGGGCGCCGGCGGCCGGGCCGGCCGGCTCCTGACCGGTCCGCCTGCCGAGCAGCCAGGTCAGCAACGGGCCCGCCATCGCGGTCGTCACCACGGCCATGACCACCATCAGCGAGTACAGGTCCTGCCCGATGAAGCCCAGTTGGAGCCCCACGTTCAGGACGATGAGCTCGGTGAGGCCGCGGGTGTTCATCAGCGTGGCCAGCGCGGCGGACTGCCGTACCGGCATCCGGCTCAGCCGGGCCGCGGCGTACGCGCCGGCGAACTTCCCGCCCACGGCCACCAGCAGGATCAGCGCCAGGTCGCCCAGCCCGCCCACGCCGACCCCGGACAGGTCCACCTGAAGGCCGGCGACCAGGAAGAACACCGGCAGCAGCAGGGTGCCGCTCATCTGCCCGAGCCGGTCGTGCACCTCGTGCCTCAGCTGCTGGGTGCCGGCGCGCGGCAGGACCACACCGAACAGGAACGCGCCGAAGATGTAGTGCAGGCCCAGCCACTCGGTGGCGGCGGCGGACAGCAGCAGGCCGACGAGGACACCGGCGAACACGGTCGGGGTGAGGCCGAGTCCGGTACCGCGGGCGGCCAGCCGGCGCAGCACGGGCCGCAGGACGAACAGCATGGCGAGCAGGTAGGGGACGGCGAGCAGGATCCGCCACTGGTCGGGGCCCGCGGCGCCGCTGACCGCGACGACGGCGGCCAGCAGCGACCAGGCGAGGACGTCGTCGATCGAGGCGCAGGCCAGCGCCACCACGCCCAGCGGCGTACGGACCATGCCCCGGTCGGTGAGGATCCGGGCCAGCACCGGGAACGCGGTGATGGACATCGAGATGCCCATGAAGAGCATGAACGCGGTCCGGTCACCCGTGCCGTGGTCGTCCAGCAGATAGAGGCCGAGGGCCGCGCCCAGGCCGAAGGGCAGCACGATCGAACTGACGGAGACGGCGGGGGCGACGGCGCCGCTGCCCCGGATCAGCGCCGCGTCCCAGTCCAGGCCGACGACGAACATGAAGACGGCGACCCCGACCGCGGCCAGCGCGCTGAGCAGCGGGCGGGTGGAGTCGGGGAAGAGCGCGTCCGAGAGCGTCCCGTGGAAGAGGGTCGGGCCGAGCAGGATGCCGGCCAGGACCTCGCCGATCACCGGGGGCTGGCCCAGGCGCCGGGCCAGCGCGCCGAGCAGCCGGGCCAGCAGCACCATGAGGGCGAGGCCGACGAGCAGCGAGGTGGTCTGTTCGGTTGTCATACGGTCCGTCTCCGTCCGTCCGGCGCGGTCCGCGAGGGCGCAGGGGGTCCCAGGAAAGGGGATTCCGCCGCCGCGCCCAGATCATCGCGATTGGCCGGAAAAGGCCGCGCATACGTCCGGGCGACGCTGTTGACGGCTATGCGGACGTTCGGATAGCGCGACCCTCGGCCTGGTCCTCGCCGCCCCCTCCCGGGGTTCCGGTCCCCGCCGGCTGTCGGCCGAGAAGATCCCCCGGCCCGGTCGGCGCGTCGCCCCGCACCGCACCCGGCGAATCCGCCGGCCTCCGTCAGAATCGCGGCGCGGGAGCCCGCTCCTCCACGATGGCCGCCGCCTCCGCCTCGCTCTGCACCGACGGCGGCGAGCCCTCCAGCGGCTGTCGCGCGGTCTCCTTCATGCAGGCCACCGCCACCACCCCGACCAGGGCCGCCGCCATCGCGTAGTACGCCGGCATCATCTCCGAGCCGGTCGCGCCGATCAGCGCGGTGATGACCAGCGGCGTGGTGCCGCCGAACAGCGACGTCGACAGGTTGTAGCCGACCGACAGGGAGCCGTAGCGCACCGAGGTGGGGAACATCGCCGGCAGCGCCGCCGACATCGTGCCCAGCAGACAGACCAGCGACAGGCCGAGCATCAGCATCCCGGCCGAGACGGCGACCAGACCGCCCTGCCGCACCAGCAGGAACGCCGGGGCGGACAGCACGAAGAAGCCCACCATGCCGGTCATCAGCACCGGCTTGCGGCCGTACCGGTCGGAGATCCGCCCCACCTGGTTGATGATCAGCATCAGCACGACCATGGTGACGACGAGGATCAGCAGCCCGTGCGTCTCGCTGTAGTGCAGCTCGTCCGAGAGATACGTCGGCATGTACGACAGCAGCATGTAGTCGGTGACGTTGTAGGCGCCGACCAGGGCGACGCACAGCACCAGCATCCGCCAGTGCTGCCGGAAGATCTTCGCGAGGTCGCCCCGGGCGGTGGTCTCCACCGCGTTCGCCGCGTCCGAGACGTGCACGTTCCCCTGCTCCAGCTTCAGGAAGGCGGGGGTGTCGTCCAGCCGCATCCGCAGATAGAGGCCGACGACCCCGAGCGGTCCGGCGACCAGGAACGGGATGCGCCAGCCCCAGGCGTCCATCGTGTCCGTGCCGAGCCCCGCGGTGAGCGCGGTCACCAAGGACGCCGCGCCGGTGTACCCGGCCAGCGTGCCCAGCTCCAGGAAGCTGCCGAAGAAGCCGCGCCGCTTGTCGGGGGCGTACTCCGCGATGAACGTGGACGCGCCGCCGTACTCGCCGCCGGTGGAGAAGCCCTGGAGCAGCCGGAACAGGATCAGCAGCAGCGGCGACCAGAAACCGACCGCGGCGTACGTCGGCAGCAGCCCGATCGCGCAGGTGCCGATCGCCATCAGGATCATCGTCAGCGCGAGGACCTTCTTGCGGCCGATCTTGTCGCCCATCGGCCCGAACACCATGCCGCCGACCGGCCGCACCAGGAAGGCGACGGCGAACGTGGCGAAGGAGGACAGCAACTGCGCGGTGTCGCTGCCGGACGGGAAGAAGACCCGGCCGATGGTGCCGGCCAGATACGCGTAGATGCCGAAGTCGAACCACTCCATGGCGTTGCCGAGCGCGGCGGCCTTCACCGCCCGCTTGACCGCCCGCTCGTCCGTCACCGTGATGTCCGACCGGCGCAGCCGGGGGTGCTGCCTGCGTCTGATGGCACGGAAGAGGGCCGGGTGACGCTTGACCGCCGCTGAATCGGGCACGGGCCCGTTGTCGGTGGAAGACGTGGCTGCGTTCCTTTCCAGGGGCATACCGCTCCAAACACGGAACTTATGCTTGTACACATGCTTTCCAACAGCACCTGCCACAAAATGCCGGGCTCACTCGTACGGGTCGGTGTCGGATGGGTCACCGAGTAGGCTGCGGGACATGCGGATCGCTGTTTCCTCGGACATGGACGAACCCGTCGCCCGGCTCCTGGTGGAGGAGTTGCGCGGCCGGGGCCACGAGGTGCTGCCGCACGGCGCGCTGCGCCCCGGGGCCGACCCGCAGTGGGCGGCGTGCTCGGAGCGGGCGGCGCGCGAGGTCGCCGCGGGCAGCGCCGACCAGGCGGTGGTGTGCTGCTGGACCGGCACCGGCGCGTCGATCGCCGCGAACAAGGTGCCGGGGGTGCGCGCGGCCCTGTGCGCGGACGCGTACACGGCGGACGGCGCCCGCCGCTGGAACGACGCCAACGTCCTGGCCCTCAGCCTGCGGCTGACCTCGGGCCCGCTGCTGACGGAGATCCTCGACGCCTGGTTCGCGGCCGAGCCCAGCGAGGACGCCGAGGACCGGGCGGGCATCGCACACGTCGAGAACATGGACGTCCGGCCCTAGGCTGTCAGCACCTTCTCCAGCGCCCCCAGCGCCTGCCGGAGTTCTTCCTCCGTGATCGTCAGCGGCGGTGCCAGCCGGATCGTCGAGCCGTGGGTGTCCTTGACCAGGACCCCCTCCCGCATCAGCCGCTCGCTGATCTCGCGGCCGGTGCCCAGTGCCGGATCCACGTCGACGCCCGCCCACAGCCCCCGCGCGCGGAAGTCCACCACGCCCCGCCCGACCAGCGCCGCCAGCCCGTCCCGCAGCACTGCGCCCAGCTCGGCCGCCCGGCGCTGGTACTCGCCCGTCTCCAGCAGTTCCACCACCGCCGTGCCGACCGCCGCGGCCAGCGGATTGCCGCCGAAGGTCGAACCGTGCTCGCCGGGACGCAGCACCCCGAGCACCTCCCGCCGCCCCGCCACCGCCGACACCGGCACGATCCCGCCGCCCAGCGCCTTGCCGAGCAGCACCAGGTCCGGGACCACCGCCTCGTGCCGCACGGCCAGCGTGTGCCCGGTGCGGCCCAGCCCCGACTGGATCTCGTCGGCGACGAAGAGGCAACCCGCCCGCCGGGTCACCTCCCGCACCCCGGCCAGATAGCCGTCGTCCGGGATCAGCACCCCCGCCTCGCCCTGGACCGGCTCGATCAGCACCGCCGCCGTCGTCTCGTCGACCGCCGCCCGAAGCGCCGCCAGGTCGTTGTACGGCACGATCCGGAACCCGGGCGTGAACGGCCCGAACCCGGCCCGCGCCGTCTCGTCCGTGGAGA
Source organism: Streptomyces sp. JW3 (assembly GCF_052216785.1). NCBI lineage: Bacteria > Bacillati > Actinomycetota > Actinomycetes > Kitasatosporales > Streptomycetaceae > Streptomyces > Streptomyces sp. JW3. The sequence continues at coordinate 26,577 of NZ_JBQOUX010000037.1, forward strand.
AGCTGACGATCGTCGTCGTACGGCCGTGGAAGTTGTCCGCCGCGACCACGATGGTCGCCTTGTCGGCCGGCACGCCCTTCACCTCGTAGGCCCACTTGCGGGCCACCTTGATGCCGCTCTCCACCGCCTCCGCGCCGGTGTTCATCGGCAGCACCATGTCCATGCCGGTCAGCGCGGCCAGCCGCTCGGCGAACAGGGCGAGCCGGTCGTTGTGGAAGGCGCGCGAGGTGAGGGTGAGCCGGTCCAGCTGGCGGTGCGCGGCCGCGACCAGCGCCGGGTGGCGGTGGCCGAAGTTCAGCGCCGAGTAGCCGGCCAGCAGGTCAAGGTAGCGGCGGCCCTCGACGTCCTCCATCCAGACGCCCTCGGCGCGGGCGACGACCACCGGCAGCGGATGGTAGTTGTGCGCGAGCACCGGCTGTTCCGCGCGGATCAGCTCGGCGGACGTACGGGGGTGCGCGGTCGTGGTCATGAGCGGATCTCCTGAGTGACGCACTTGATGCCGCCGCCCGCCTTGTGGAACTCGGACAGGTCGACGGGGACAGGGACATGGCCGCGCTCGGCGAGCCGGCCGGCGAGGGCGGTCGCCCCCGGCGAGAGGAACACATGCCGTCCGTCGGACACGGAGTTGAGGCCGAACGCCAGCGCGTCCTCGCGGGTCGCGAGCACCGCGTCCGGGTAGAGCCGGGCGAGCACCTCCCGGCTGCCCGGACTGAACGCCCCCGGGTAGTACGCCACGTTCTCCTCGTCGAGGACGAACAGCGCCGTGTCCAGGTGGTAGAAGTACGGGTCCACCAGCGTCAGCGAGATCACCGGCACCCCGAAGAACTCCTGCGCCTCCCGGTGCGCCTCGGGCGCCGTACGGAACCCCGTGCCGGCCAGGATCCACCGCCCGGCCGGCGTCAGATCGCCCTCGCCCTCGCACACCGACTCCGGATGCCGCACGTCGTAACCCTGCGCCTTGAACCACGCCTCGTACGGCAGCGACTCGGCGCGCCGCTCGGGCGCCAGGAAGCGGGAGCCGAGCACCCGGCCGCCGACCACCACCGCCGCGTTCGCCGCGAACACCATGTCGGGCAGGCCGGGCACCGGCGCGATCAGGTCGACGGTGTGGCCGCGGCGGCGGTACGCGTCGACCAGCGCCTGCCACTGGTCCAGGGCGCGCAGCACGTCCACCGGCCGGTCGGTGCGCATCCACGGATTGATCGCGTACCGCACCGCGAAGTGCCGGGGCTCGCAGACCAGGAAACGCCGCCTGCGCGGCACACGGGATTCGGGCACGGCGGTGCTCCTCCGCTTCGCTCACCGGGTGTGACGGGATGTGTCACCACGGTAAGAAAAGACCGAGACGCCCGACAAGCAACGAAAGCTGCGTGTTCGCGCAGCAATCATGCGTCGTCCAGCCGTTCAGCGCAGTTCCGCTGCGCGCCCCGCGACCGGCTCCACGACCGGCTCCGGCACCGGATGGCTGGCCCCGGCCTCCGGACTCTCCGGGATCAGGTGCGACAGCACCAGCACACTGATCGTCTTCCGGATGAACGGTTCCACCCTGATCCGCTCCAGCACCTCCTCGAAGTGCTCCACGTCCCGCGCCCGCACATGCAGCAACGCGTCCGCGCCCCCGGTCACCGTCATCGCCGCGGTGATCTCCGGATGGTTGCGCACCACCTCCGCCAGCCGCCGCGGCGGCGCCGCCCCCTCGCAGTACACCTCCACGTACGCCTCCGTCCGCCAGCCCAGCGCGGACGGCCGCACGGTGGCCGTGAACCCGGTGATCACACCGGTCTCGCGCAGCCGGTCCACCCGGCGCTTGACCGCCGTCGCGGACAGCCCGATCTCCGCGCCGATCTCGGCGAAGGACGACCGGGCGTTGGCCATCAGCGCGGTCACGATCTTCCGGTCCAGCTCGTCGAAGGAGGTCGGCCTGCTGTTCATGCGGGCACTGTATCCATCGCATACGTCCACGTCGGGCCCGTGTTCACCGGTACGGATCGCCCCTAGACTCCACGTCCATGCTGCGCGCCCTCGCCGTCGACGACGAACGGCCCTCGCTGGAAGAGCTGGTGTACCTGCTGGGCGCCGACCCGCGGATCGCGACCGTCCAGGGCGCCGGCGACGCCACCGAGGCGCTGCGCCGCGTCAACCGCGCCCTGGAGTCGGGCCCCGACGGGCCGGACGCCCTGGACGTCGTCTTCCTCGACATCCAGATGCCCGGCCTGGACGGCCTGGACCTGGCCCGGCTGCTCACCGGCTTCGCCCGGCCCCCGCTGGTCGTGTTCGTCACCGCACACGAGGACTTCGCCGTGCAGGCGTTCGACCTCAAGGCCGTCGACTACGTCCTCAAACCCGTCCGCCGCGAACGCCTCGCCGAGGCCGTTCGCCGCGCCGCCGACCTGTCCGGCACCCTGCCGCGCATCCCGGTCCACGAACCCGACTCCGGCCACATCACCGTCGAACTCGGCGGCGTCACCCGCTTCGTCGCCGTCGACGACATCACCCACGTCGAGGCCCGCGGCGACTACGCCCGTCTGCACACCGGACAGGGCAGCCACCTGGTGCGCATCCCGCTGTCCACCCTGGAGGACCGCTGGCGCTCCCGCGGCTTCGTCCGCATCCACCGTCGCCACCTCGTCGCGCTGCGCCACATCGGCGAACTCCGGCTGGACGCCGGCACGGTCAGTGTCCTGGTCGGCGGCGAGGAGCTCCAGGTCAGCCGCCGCCACGCCCGGGAACTGCGCGACCTGCTGATGAGGAGGACCTGAACCGTGCCCCAGGACCCGGCCGAGCGCCGCGTCACCGTCACCGGCCCGCCCCGCCGCACCCGGCGGACCCCGGGCTACTACCGCCCGCGCACCGAGATCGACGAGCAGACCACCCTCGGCCACACCTACGTCCGCTCCCTGATGCGCACCCAACTGCGCGCCGCCCTCACCGTCTTCGCCGTCCTGGTGCTGCTCGTCGGCCCGCTCCCGCTGCTGTTCGCCGCGCTGCCGGACGCCCGCCGGCTGGAGTGGGCGGTCCTCGGCTTCGCCCTGTACGCCCCGCTGGTCCTGCTGGCCCGCTGGTACGTGCGCCGCGCCGAACGCAACGAACGCGACTTCGTCCGCCTGGTCGAGGACCGCTAGACGCCGTGCAGTCGAGTTACGCCGTCCCCGCCGTCGCCCTCGTCGTCGTCGCCACCGTCCTGGTCGGCGCCTTCGGCCTGCGCATCTCCCGCACCACCTCCGACTTCTACGTCGCCTCCCGCACCGTGGGCCCCCGCCTCAACGCCGCCGCCATCAGCGGCGAGTACCTCTCCGCCGCGTCCTTCCTCGGCATCGCCGGGCTGGTCCTGGTGCAGGGCCCCGACATGCTCTGGTACCCGGTCGGCTACACCGCCGGCTACCTCGTCCTGCTCCTCTTCGTCGCCGCCCCGCTGCGCCGCTCCGGCGCCTACACCCTCCCCGACTTCGCCGAGGCCCGGCTCGCCTCCCAGGCGGTCCGGCGGCTCGCGGGCGCCTTCGTGGTCGGCGTCGGCTGGCTCTACCTGCTGCCCCAGCTCCAGGGCGCCGGACTGACCCTGACCGTGCTGACCGACGCCCCCGACTGGCTCGGCGGAGTCATCGTCGCCGTCGTCGTCACCGCCACCGTCGCGGCCGGCGGCATGCGCAGCATCACCTTCGTCCAGGCGTTCCAGTACTGGCTCAAACTGACCGCCCTGCTGGTCCCCGCCCTCTTCCTGCTGCTGGCCTGGCAGGCCGACGGCGCCCCCAGCCGCGCCTTCGACGAACCCGCCGCGTTCCGCGAACAGCGCACCGTCCGGGTCCAGGACACCCTCATCCTGAAGCTCGACGCCCCGCTCACCGTCACCGCCGACGGCACCGTGGACGGCCGCCGCCACGCCGGCACCCCGCTGACCCTGCCGGCCGGCACCCACCGCGTCGACGCCGGCACCCGCCTCACCTTCGCCCCGCACACCCCGGTCCCCGCCGCCACCGCCCGCGGCGCCGACGACGCGCTGTCCCCGTCCCGCGCCGAGAGCCGCACCGAACGCCCGCTGTACGCCACCTACGGCCTGATCCTCGCCACCTTCCTCGGCACCATGGGCCTGCCGCACGTCGTGGTCCGCTTCTACACCAGCCCGCACGGTGTCGCCGCCCGCCGCACCACCGTCGCCGTCCTCGGCCTGATCGGCGCCTTCTACCTGCTGCCGCCCGTCTACGGCGCCCTCGGCCGCCTCTACGCCCCCGAACTCACCCTCACCGGCGACGCCGACGCCGCCGTACTCCTGCTGCCCGACCGCATGATCGGGTCAGTGGGCGGCGACCTGCTCGGCGCGCTGGTGGCGGGCGGCGCCTTCGCCGCGTTCCTGTCCACCGCGTCCGGCCTGACCATGGCCGTCGCCGGCGTCCTCACCCAGGACGTACTGCCCACCCGCGGCGTACGCCACTTCCGGCTCGGCACCCTCCTCGCCATGGCCGTGCCGCTCGCGGCCAGCGTCCTGGTGGGCGGACTGCCGGTGGCCGACGCGGTGGGCCTCGCCTTCGCCGTCTCCGCCTCGTCCTTCTGCCCGCTCCTCGTCCTCGGCATCTGGTGGCGGCGGCTGACCCCGCCCGGCGCGGCGGCCGGAATGCTGGTCGGCGGCGGCTCCGCGCTGCTCGCCGTGGCCGCGACGATGGCCGGCTTCCCCGGCCCCGGCGCGCTGCACGCGCTGCTGGCCTGGCCCGCGCTCTGGTCGGTGCCGCTCGGCTTCCTCACCATGGTCCTGGTCTCGCTGGCCACCCCCGGCCGGGTGCCGGCCGGCACGGCGGCGGTCCTGGCCCGCTTCCACCTGCCGGAGGAACTGCACACCCAGGACCTGAGCCGGGAGGCGGCGGCGTCATGAGCGGATTCCTGGCCGGCCTCTGCGTCGCCGTGCTGCCGCTGCTCGCGGCCGGCTTCTGGCTGGGCCGGCGCACCGCCCGCCCCGAGAGCCTCGGCGACCTGGGCACCCCCGTCGAGCACGCCACCTTCCAGACCCTGCACACCGCCTCCCTGGCCGCGCCCCCGCTGCGGGCCGGACTGACCGAGGAGACCGCCCGCAAATCCGCCCGCAAGCTGCGCACCCTGCTCGGCACCGACGCGCTCTGCCTGACCGACACCGAACAGGTCCTGGTCTGGGACGGCGCCGGCGCCCACCACCGCACCGAGATCATGGAACTGCTGGCCGGCCCGCTCCAGACCGGCCGCGGCGAGGCGTTCCCGCTCAGCTGCGCCACCCCCGACTGCGCGGTGCGCTGGGCCGTGGTCACCCCGCTCACCGTCGACGACCGGGTGCACGGCACGCTGGTGGCCTGCGCGCCCCGCGAGTCCGCCGTCCTGGTCCGGGCGGCCGGCGAGGTCGCCCGCTGGATCTCCGTACAACTGGAACTCGCCGACCTCGACCGCTCCCGCACCCGGCTCATCGAGGCCGAGATCAAGGCGCTACGGGCGCAGATCTCCCCGCACTTCATCTTCAACTCGCTCGCGGTGATCGCGTCCTTCGTCCGCACCGACCCCGAACGCGCCCGCGAACTGCTGCTGGAGTTCGCCGACTTCACCCGCTACTCGTTCCGCCGGCACGGCGACTTCACCACCCTCGCCGACGAACTGCACGCCATCGACCACTACCTGGCGCTGGTCCGGGCCCGCTTCGGCGACCGGCTCGCCGTCACCCTCCAGATCGCCCCCGAGGTACTGCCGGTCGCGCTGCCCTTCCTCTGCCTCCAGCCGCTGGTGGAGAACGCCGTCAAACACGGCCTGGAGGGCAAGTCCGGCACCTGCCGGATCCAGATCACCGCGCAGGACGCGGGCGCCGAGGCGCTCGTCGTCATCGAGGACGACGGCGCCGGCATGGACCCCGCCCTGCTCCGCGCCATCCTCGCCCGCGAGGTCAGCCCGTCCGGCGGCATCGGCCTGTCCAACGTCGACGACCGGCTCCGCCAGGTGTACGGGGAGGAGCACGCACTCGTCATCGAGACGGCCGTCGGCGCGGGCATGAAGATCACCGTCCGGCTGCCGAAGTACCAGCCGGGCGTCCACTCGGCCGCCCGGCCGCGCCGCACCTGACCGCTAGGTACTGCGGGTGGCCACCATCCCCAGGGTGAGCAGCCCCAGCACCACCCAGCCGAACCACAGCCAGCCGTTGCTGCCGAGCGCCACCGTGTAGGCCGTCACCGCCACCAGGCCGCCGATGGTCAGCGCCCCCATCGTCTTCGTGGAACCGTCCGTGGAACCGGGCATCGCGGCACCCTCCTCATGGTTCGTTCCCCTCCATGGTGCCCCCATTCCGCCGCCGCGCGACGCGGACGACCGTCCCTGTTACGGAACGGCGGCGTGACCGCTCAGTTGCCCTGTGCGTTCAGTGAGGCCAGATAGGCGTTGTACGCCTCGAGCTCCTTGTCGCCGTCCCGGTCGGCGGCCCGGTCGGAGCGCTTGGCCTGCCGCTGGTCGGAGGCGTACCACTGGAACAGCAGCGCGATCAGCACCAGCACGGACGGCACCTCGCTGAACGCCCAGGCGATCCCGCCCGCCGCGTTCTGGTCGGAGAGCGCGTCGATGCCGAGCGAGGCGGGCGGGTTCTCGAACGTCGAGACCATCGGCGAGGACGCCATCATCAGCGCGATGCCGAAGAACGCGTGGAACGGCATGCCCGCGAACAGCTCCAGCATCCGCATCAGGTACCCCGGCCGGTGCGGACCCGGGTCCACGCCCATGATCGGCCAGAAGAAGACCACGCCGACGGCGAGGAAGTGCACCATCATCGCGATGTGCCCGACCTTGGAGCCCATCAGGAGGTCGAACAGCGGGGTGAAGTACAGCGCGTACAGGCTGGCGATGAACAGCGGGATGGTGAACAGGGGGTGGGTGACCACCCTCATGTAGCGGCTGTGCAGCAGCATCAGGAGCAGTTCCCGGGGCCCCTTGCTGCCCCGCACGGCGGCCGGCGGCAGCGCCCGCAGCGCGAGCGTGACCGGGGCGCCGAGCAGGATCAGGATCGGCGACACCATGCTGATGACCATGTGCTGCACCATGTGCACGCTGAACATGACCATGCCGTAGTCGTTCAGCCTGGTGCACATCATCAGCGCGATGCTCAGCACACCGGCGACGAAAGCGACGGTCCGTCCCACGGACCAGGCGTCCCCCCGCCGGGTCAGCCGCACCAGCCCCCACCCGTACAGCGCGAGCGCCAGCAGACAGGCGGCGAGGAAGAAGGGATCCAGGGACCACCCGAACCCCCGCCCCAGCGTGAACGGCGGCAGATCCATGGTCATGCCGTGCCCGCTGTGATCCATCGCCGGCTCCCATTTCGTACTGGTTGAACGCTGTCTGTCCGCCCCCAAGACTAGAACCGCCCCCGGCCACTCCTGCGACCGGGGGCACGACAGCCGACCTTCAGGGGCGCGGGGCTGTATCGATATGCGGCTCCGCCGCGTGGGCGCGACCAGCCCCACCCAACCCGCACCCGGCGTACTACAGGACACACTCCGCTTCCGCGTACCGATCTCCGGGCACCGTCTTCAACGTCTCCACGGCCTCCGCCAGGGAGACCATCTCGATCTCCGTCCCCCGCAGCGCCGTCATCATCCCGAACTCCCCGCGATGCGCCGCCTCCACCGCATGCCACCCGAACCGCGTGGCCAGCACCCGGTCGTACGCCGTGGGCGTCCCGCCCCGCTGCACATGCCCGAGGATCACCGGCCGCGCCTCCTTGCCGAGCCGTTCCTCCAGCTCGATCGAGAGCTGCCGGGCGATGCCCGCGAACCGCTCGTGCCCGTAGACGTCCTTGCCGCCCTCGTCGAAGGACATCGTCCCCGGCGTCGGCTTCGCCCCCTCCGCCGCGACCACGATCGCGAACCGCTTGCCCGCCGAGAACCGCTCGCCGACCTTCGCGGCCAGCTCCTCGATGTCGAAGGGCCGTTCGGGGACGACGACGGCGTGCGCGCCGGCCGCCATCCCGGAGTGCAGCGCGATCCAGCCGGTGTGCCGGCCCATGACCTCGACGATCAGCACCCGCTGGTGCGACTCGGCGGTGGTCTTCAGCCGGTCGAGGGCCTCCGTCGCGACCGTCACGGCGGTGTCGAAGCCGAACGTCACGTCGGTGACAGCGATGTCGTTGTCGATGGTCTTGGGGACGCCGACTATCGGCAGGCCGTTGTCGGACAGCAGCCGGGCCGCCTTCAGGGTGCCCTCGCCGCCGATCGGGATGATCGCGTCCAGACCCAGTTCCTGGACATGGCCCCGGGCCCGCTCCACACCGTCCCGCAGTTGCTCGGGGCGGACCCGGGAGGAGCCGAGGATGGTGCCGCCGCGGGCCAGGATGCCGCCCACGGCGTCGAGGTCGAGCTTGAGGTAGTCGCACTCCAGGAGGCCCTTCCAGCCGTCCCGGAAACCGATGACCTCGTCGCCGTGGTCGGCGACGGCACGGTGCACGACGGACCGGATGACGGCGTTCAGGCCGGGGCAGTCGCCGCCGGAGGTGAGGACACCAATGCGCATAGCCCGAATTACCTTCTCGATGGGGGCACGGGACCGGACCGCCCTGTCCGGCTCGATCCCCGCCACCCTAGCGGCATCGGGGGGCGGGCCCGCACCAGGCGTCCGCCTGCTGGACGAGCCCGCTCACCTGTGCGTATGGTCCATCAGACGGGCCTCGCGGGGCCCGTTTTCAGAGGCCGTCAGGCGGGCTGCTGGGCGGCCGCGATGCGCTCGTCGCGCAGCGCCTCGTACCAGCGGTCGTCGGTCGGCGGCAGCGCGTTAACGTCCAGCGCCAGCTTCAGCAGCAGGTCCGCGATGAGCGGGTTGCGGGCCAGCACCGGGCCGTGCATGTACGTACCGAAGACCGTGTCGTTGTACGCGCCCTCGGTGCCGTCCCCGGTGCCGTTGCCGTTGCCGAAGCGGACCTGGGCGAGCGGGCGGGCGGTGGGGCCCAGGTGGGTGACGCCCTGGTGGTTCTCGAAACCGGTCAGCGGGGGCAGGCCGAGGCGCGGGTCGATGTCGCCGAGCACGTCGCCGACGCACCGGGCGCCCTCGCCGCGCACCGAGACCACGTCGAGCAGGCCGAGGCCGGGCTCGCGCTGGCCCAGGTCGTTGACGAACTCGTGGCCGAGGATCTGGTAGCCGGCGCAGACCGAGAAGACGATCGCGCCGTTCTCCACCGCCCGGTGCAGCCCGCCGTCCCGGCGCAGCCGCTCGGCCGCGAGCCGCTGCGGCCGGTCCTCGCCGCCGCCGATCAGGTAGATGTCGCCGGAGGTCGGGATCGGCTGGTCGCTGCGCACGTCGACCCGGGCCACGTCCAGGCCGCGCTGCCGCGCCCGGCGCTCCACGACGAGCACGTTGCCCTGGTCGCCGTAGGTGCTGAGCAGGTCGGGGTAGATCCACACGACCCGCAGCTGGTTGTCGCTCACTCTCAAGTCCCCTACAGGTGTCGTGGTCAGTTGCCGACGCGGCGGCGCAGGTCCTGGAACGCGGTGTAGTTGGCGATGACCTCGATCCGGCCGGGCGGGCACTGCTGCACCGCCTGGTCGAGGTTCTCGCACACCTGGAACTGCTGGTTGGCCACCTCCAGGCGGACCGCGAGGTCCAGCTTGCGGTCGCCGATCACACAGATCGGGTGGCCGGTCAGCCGGGTGTAGTCCACGTCCCACAGCCAGGAGGTGTCGGTGCCGTCGGCGCCGCGCGCGTTGACCGAGAGGATCACCGGGGTCGGCGGCGGGTCGATCAGGGAGAAGGTCTCCAGCCAGCCGGCCGGGTTCTTGGCCAGCAGCAGGCGCAGGTCGCGGCCCTGGAACTGGACCACGTCGTAGCGGCCGGCCACCGCCTGCACCTGGTACATCCGCTCCAGGGCGACCTGCGGCGGCACCCCGAAGACGGCGGCGACGGCGGCGGAGGAGGCGGCGTTGGCCTTGTTGGCGCGGCCGGGCAGCTGGAGGTGGATCGGCCAGGCCGAGCCGTGCGGGTCGATGACGTGGTCGCCGGAGAGCGCCCAGCTCGGGGTGGGCCGGCGGAAGCCGCACTCGCCGCAGAACCAGTCGTCGCCGGGGCGCTGCATCACCCCGCCGCAGGACGGGCAGGACCAGGCGTCGTCCTTCCACATCTGCCCGGCGGCCACCCAGACCACGTTGGGCGAGGAGGAGGCGGCCCAGACCACCAGCGGGTCGTCGCAGTTGGCGACCACGACCGACTTGGAGCCGGCCAGGCCCTCCCGCCACGCCTCGGCGAGCATCCGGGTCTCGGCGGCGCGGTCGAGCTGGTCGCGGGAGAGGTTGAGCAGGGCGATGCACTTGGGGTCGGTGTCCCGGGCGACGCCCGCGAGGTACTTCTCGTCGACCTCGATGACGCCGTACCGGGCGTCGGAGCCGCCCGCCAGCGCGGAGGTGATGCCGGCCGGCATGTTGGCGCCGAGCGCGTTGGAGACGACCGGGCCGGCCGCCTTGAGCGCCTCGGCGATCAGCCGGGTGGTGGTGGTCTTGCCGTTGGTCGCCGAGACCAGGGTCACGTCCAGGTGCTGGGCGAGCCGGGCGAGGAGGTCGGGGTCGAGCCGGAGCGCGACCTTGCCGCCGATCACCGAACCGCTGCCGCGACCCGCGGCGCGGGAAGCCGCCGCTACCGCCTTGCCCGCGGTCACGGCCAGCTTGGCCCGCGGCGTGAGCGGGTCCGAGTTGCCTGCCATCAGTTCTCGATCCTCCTTGCGTACGCGCCGCGCCTGAAGCCTGGGAAGCCTGACGGCCACGTGGTGTGGACCTCAGCCTATCGAGATCCGTTCGCACTCCCGAACCGCGGCCCGCGCGGAGGGGGTGTTCGGGGCCCGTACCCTTGCGGCCATGCGACACGGCCCGATCCCGGGCGCCCGCGGGCGCGTCCGGCCCCTGACCCTGCTCGGAGACACGGTACTGCGCGAGCCGTGCCGCGAGGTCACCGACTTCGGCCCCGAACTGGCGGGACTCGTCGAGGATTTGTTCGCCACCATGTACGCCGCCCGCGGCGTGGGCCTGGCCGCCAACCAGATCGGCGAGCCGCTCAGCGTCTTCGTGTACGACTGCCCGGACGACGAGGACGTCCGGCACCTGGGCCATGTGGTCAACCCCCGGCTGGTGGCGGCCGACGGGGTGGTGCTGCGCGGACCCGAGGGCTGTCTGTCGCTGCCGGGCCTGGAGGCCGGGACCGAGCGCCACGACCACGCCGTCGTCGAGGGTTTCACCGCGGCCGGGGAGCCGGTCACCGTGCACGGCACCGGGTTCTTCGCCCGCTGCCTCCAGCACGAGTGCGACCACCTGCGGGGCGGTCTGTACGTCGACCACCTCACGGGATGGCGGCGCCGCCGGCTGGACCGGCAGGCCGCCAGGGCCGCCTGGAGCAGTTAGAAGACGGAGCGGCCGACGACCGGGACGGCCGACGACCGGGACGGTCGGCAACCGGGATGGTCGGAAACCGGAGCGGCTGGTGGTCGGGACGGTCGGCGACCGGGACGGTCGGCAACCGGGATGGTCGGAAACCGGAGCGGCTGGTGGTCGGGACGGCCGACGACCGGGACGGTCGGCAACCGGGATGGTCGGAAACCGGAGCGGCCGGCGACCGGGACAGTCGGCGACCGGGGCGGTCAGAAGCCGGGACGGTCGGAAACCGGAGCGGCCGGTGACCCGGGCGGTCAGAAGCCGGGGCCGCCGGTCCGGTCGTCCGCCGCCGCCAGCCGGCCCCACAGCAGGTCGGCCAGACTGCTCACCAACTCCTGGCGGGAGCAGGGGCGTTCGCCGAGCCACCAGTCGCCGGCGGCGTGCATCATCCCGACGATCCCGTGCCCCCACACCCGGGCCAGCTGCTGGCTGCCCGGTCCCAGGTCGAGGCGTTCCTCGATCACCTGGGCCAGTTCCTCGCCCATGCGGCGCAGCAGCGGCGCCGAGTGCTTGCCGACGTCGAAGCCGCCCTCGCCCTGCGGGCTGTCCGCCGGGTGCATCAGGAAGCGGTAGACCTGCGGACGGGCCTCGATGGCCGCCAGGTAGGTGTCCAGGGTGGCCGCGACGCGGGCCCGCCGCTCCGCCGGGGCGTCCAGGGCGGCCCGCAGCGAGGCGAGCAGCGCGTCGGTGTGGCGCTGGGCGAGGGCGGCGTAGAGGCCGCCCTTGTCGCCGAAGTGCCGGTAGAGGATCGGCTTGGTGATGCCCGCCTCGGCGGCGATGGCGTTCATCGAGGCATGCGGCCCGTCGCGCAGCACCACCCGGTCGGCGGCCTCCAGCAGTTCGCGCCGTCGCCGGTCGGCGGACCGCTGCTGATCGGTCCGCTGCCTGGTCTCCATGTGCTCTCCCCACCTGTGCCGATTCGGTGACGCCTGCGCAAAGTAGCACTCACCGCCCTTCGATGATCGAACGGGCTGCCGACGGGGGCGGGGAGTTGACTTTTCCTACCCATGAGTAACACACTGGCGTTACCGTTAGTAACACCTGGGTGCGTCACTGGAGGGGTCATGGCCGAGTTCACCATGGAGCTCAACGACGAACAGAAGGAGGTGCGGGACTGGCTGCACGGCTTCGCCGCCGACGTGATCCGTCCCGCCGCCGCCGAATGGGACGAGCGTGAGGAGACTCCCTGGCCGGTCATCCAGGAGGCCGCCAAGGTCGGCATCTACTCCCTCGACTTCTACGCCCAGCAGTACTTCGACGCCACCGGCCTCGGCATCCCGATGACGATGGAGGAGCTGTTCTGGGGCGACGCGGGCATCGCCCTGTCGATCGTCGGCACCGGCCTGGCCGCCGTCGGCGTCCTCGCCAACGGCACCGAGGAGCAGATCGGCACCTGGATCCCGCAGATGTACGGCGACGTCAACGATGTGAAGGTCGCCGCCTTCTGCTCCTCCGAACCGGACGCCGGCTCCGACGTGTCCTCGATGCGCACCCGCGCGGTCTACGACCAGGCCAAGGACGAGTGGGTGCTCAACGGCGCCAAGACCTGGGCGACCAACGGCGGCATCGCCAACGTCCACGTGGTGGTCGCGGTCGTCGACCCCGACCTCGGCTCCAAGGGCCACGCCTCCTTCATCGTCCCGCCGGGCACGCCCGGTCTGTCCCAGGGGCAGAAGTTCAAGAAGCACGGCATCCGCGCCTCGCACACCGCCGAGGTCGTCCTGGACAATGTCCGCGTCCCCGGCTCCTGCCTGCTCGGCGGCAAGGAGAAGCTGGACGCCCGCCTGGCCCGCGCCCGGGAGAAGGCCAAGAAGGGCGGCGAGCGCGTGAAGAACGCGGCGATGGCCACCTTCGAGGCGTCCCGCCCGGCCGTCGGCGCGATGGCGGTCGGCACCGCCCGCGCCGCCTACGAGGAGGCGCTGGAGTACGCGAAGACCCGCGAGCAGTTCGGCCGCCCGATCATCGACAACCAGGGCGTCGCCTTCCAGCTCGCCGACATGCGCACCTCCATCGACGCGGCCCGGCTGCTGGTGTGGCGGGCGTCCTGGATGGCCATCAACGGCAAGCCGTTCACGGCCGCCGAGGGCTCCATGTCCAAGCTGTTCGCGAGCGAGACCGCCAAGAAGGTGACTGCCCAGGCGGTGCAGATCCTGGGCGGCAACGGGTACACCCGCGAGTACCCGGTGGAGCGCATGCACCGCGACTCCGCGATCTACACGATCTTCGAGGGCACCAGCGAGATCCAGCGACTGGTGATCGCACGGACACTGTCAGGGATGCCGATCCGGTAGCGGCCGGCGGGCGACGCCTCCTTCGCCCGGCCGGGGCGCCGGGCGCCGCCTACGCCGCACCGGGCAGCCGCACCGTGACGACGAGTCCGCCGGACGGGCGGGCGGTCAGGTCGACGGTGCCGGTGTGGGCGCGGACCACGCTGTGCGCGATGGCGAGACCGAGGCCCACGCCGGCGTGTTCGTCGGTGCGTACCCGGTCCGTGCCGCGCCGGAAGGGTTCGGTGAGGGTCGGGATCAGCTCCGGCGCCAGCCGGGGGCCGGTGTTCTCGACCCGCAGCACGCTGGTGCCGCCGTCCGCCCCGGTGCGGACCGCGACCGTGCCGCCGCCTTCGGGCAGGTTGTGCACGACGGCGTTCTGGACGAGGTTGGTCACCATCCGCAGCAACAGCTCCGCCGAGCCGTCGGTCCGGGCCGCCGTGCCGGTGACGTCGAGCGTGATCCGGCGCTGTTCGGCGAGCGGCAGCAGCGTCTCGGCGGCCTCCTCGGCCAGCAGGGAGAGGTCGACGCGCTCCCGGGGGAAGGCCCCGCCGTCGCCGCGGCTGAGCAGCAGCAGGGCCTCGGTGAGGCCGATGGCCCGGGTGTTGACGGCGTGCAGGCGTTCGATGAGGTCGTGCCGGTCCCGGGTCGGGTCCTTGCGGGCGACGTCCAGCAGCGTCCGTGAGATCGCCAGCGGGGTGCGCAGTTCGTGCGAGGCGTTGGCGGCGAACCTGCGCTGCTCGGCGACGTGCGACTCCAGCTGTTCGAGCATCGAGTCGAAGGCGTCGGAGAGTTCCCGGAACTCGTCCCGGCGGCCCGTCATGCGGATCCGGTGGGACAGCGTCCCGTTCCCGGCCAGCCGTGCCGCCGCCGTGATCCGGGTGAGCGGTGAGAGCATCCGGCCGGCCAGCAGCCAGCCCCCGACCAGGCCGAACACCAGCAGACCGGCCATCGCCACGGCCGCGGCGGGCGCGAAGGTGTGGACGAGCAGATAGCGGTTGGGTGAGACCCCCAGCAGGCCCCGCGAGTTGTCCGGCACATAGCGCAGCAGGTACAGCCACACCACGGCCAGCAGCAGCGCACCGGCCACCAGCAGGAACCCGGCATAACTGAGGGTCAGCTTCAGCCGGGCACGGAGCCCGCGGCGGCTACCCATGCCCGCCGCCGGTGTCGATCCGGTAGCCGACCCCCGGCACGGTGGCGATCACCCACGGCTCGCCGAGCCGTTTGCGCAGCGCGGACACGGTGATGCGGACGGCGTTGGTGAGCGGGTCGGCGTTCTCGTCCCAGGCCCGCTCCAGCAGCTCCTCCGCGCTCACCACCCCGCCCTCGGCGGCGACGAGCACCTCCAGCACGGCGAACTGCTTGCGGGTCAGCGCCACATAGCGGCCGTCGCGGAAGACCTCCCGGCGGAACGGGTCGACCCTGAGCCCCGCCAGCTCCCGGACCGGCGGCCGGGCGTGCGCGCGTCTGCGGTCCAGCGCCCGCAGCCGCAGCACCAGCTCCCGCAGCTCGAACGGCTTGGTGAGGTAGTCGTCGGCGCCGAGCCCGAACCCGGACGCCTTGTCGTCGATCCGGTCGGCGGCGGTGAGCATGAGGATCGGGATGCCGCTGCCGGAGGCGACGATGCGCCGGGCGACCTCGTCACCGGACGGGCCGGGGATGTCGCGGTCGAGGACCGCCAGGTCGTAGGAGTGGACACCGAGCAGTTCCAGAGCGGTGTCCCCGTCGCCGGCGATGTCGGCGGCGATCGCCGCCAGGCGCAGACCGTCCCGGACGGCCTCGGCCAGATAGGGCTCGTCCTCCACGATCAGCACACGCATGTCAGGAGCCTAGGCGGACGCGCGTATCGCCGGCGTATGCGAAGCCGCCGGCGACCCGGTGCGCCACCAGCGCCGCGACACCAGCCCCGCCAGCACCGCGCCGGCCGCGTTGACCAGCACGTCGTCCACGGAGGACACCCGGTCCAGGCGCAGTACGTACTGCGCGGTCTCGACCAGTACCGAGCAGCCCGCCCCGAGGGCCAGCACCCGCGGCACGGACGCGAGCGCCGGCCACCGCAGCGGCGCGAAGCACCCCAGTGCCGCGAAGACCAGCAGGTTGCCGGCGATGCCGTACGGACCCATCGTGACCAGGTCCCGCAACGGCACCAGGCTCACCCGGGCCGGGGCCGTGCCGGCCGCGCCGCCCGGCATCATCGTCATCCACAGGAACGGCAGCGTGCCGTGCACCATGCCGACCTCCGCCAGCGACGTCCGCCAGGCCGCGGGGACGCCCCGGACCCGGCGGCGACCGGCCAGCGCCCACACCACCAGCACGGAGAGCGGCAGCGCGGCCAACGTCATGAGCACCACGCCGTTGAACGTGTCGAAGCAGCCGTGCCACCGCCCGGCCGCGCAGGTCGGAGCGGCCATCCTGAGCGGCCGCCGCACCACGTACGCGGCGCCCGCCGCGGCGAGGACCGCCAGGCAGAGCGGCACGGCCGCGCGCAGGCGGCGCGGCGGGGCCGGCGGAAACGTGTCGTTGTCCATGCCCTCATGGCAGCCGGACGGCCGTTGCCACGGCGTATCCGGTTCTCCATACGCCCGCGACAACCGCCGGGCGGGCGGGCTCACCCCGTCAGCGGTGCCGCAGCGGCGTCAGCTGCTCGATGTCGTACTTGGCCCGCAGCGCCTCGATGGCGGCGTGGTCCGGCGGGCCGCCGTCCTGGAGGATCTCCAGCAGCTCCTCGAAGTACCGCTCGTGATCCGGCGGCGGGCTGGCCTGGAAGAACATCTTCGCCGGGGTGTCCGTCGGATTGGCGAACGCGTGCGGACAGCCGGGCGGCACCACGATGACCGTGCCCGGGGTGGCGCGGACCACCCGGCTGCCCCGGCTCGACTCCCAGCGCCGCCAGTTGTCGGGCGTGCGGACGCGCGGCTCGAAGGCGAGCACGTCCAGCTCCCCTTCGAGGACGTAGAACAGTTCCTCGCTGCGGGTGTGCACATGGGCGCCGACGTCGAAGCCCGGCGGCACGATCACCTCGAAGGTGGAGGCCATCCGCGAATGCGAACCCGTCACCTTGAACGTCACGTGCTGGGCCGGGGCCTCGACCACCCGGCCGTGCCCCGGCGGCACCAGCAGCCCCTCGGTCGCCGTCATCGGCCGCTCACCAGGTGACCGGCAGGGCCTCGGGCCCGCGGATCAGCGCGCCCTTCTTGAACGGCACCTCCTCGGGCCGCACCGCCAGGCGCAGCCCAGGCACCCGGTCCAGCAGGGCGTCGACCAGCAGTTCCGACTCCAGCCGGGCCAGCATGCCGCCGGGGCAGTAGTGCGGGCCGAAGCCGAAGGAGACATGCGGGTTCGGATTGCGGGCCAGGTCGACGGCGTCCGGGTCGGGGAAGACCTCCGGGTCGCGGTTGGCGGCCAGATAGGAGACGTAGATCGCGTCGCCCGCCCGGATCCGCACCCCCCGGATCTCCACGTCCTCCAGGGCGATCCGGGACAGCCCGACCGCGTTGCGATGGGGAATCCAGCGCAGCAGCTCGTCGATGCCCCGGGGCCGGAGGTCCGGCTCCGCGCGCAGCCGCTCGGCCAGCTCGGGCCGGGTGAGCAGGGTGAAGAACAGCTGCCCGCTGTTGTTGGTGACCGCCTCGCCGCCGATCTGGAGCAGCACCGCGAGACCCACCGCCTCCTGGAGGGTGATCTCCTCCCGGCCGACGGCCGCGCCCAGCAGCGACGCCACGTCCTCGCCGGCGCTGTTCTCCCGCAGTGCGATCAGGTCGGCGAAGTAGGCGCCCATCTCCTGCTTGGCCCGCTCACTGACGTCGGCGCCGTGCGAGGAGGACAGGATCAGCTGGGTCCAGGTGTGCATGCCGTGCCGGTCGGCCGCCGGCACGCCCATCAGCTCGCAGATCACCGCGATCGGGAAGGGGCTGAGCACCGCCTCGGTGAGATCGGCGGGCGGCCCCTGCGCCAGCATCGCGTCGATCAGCTCGTCCAGCATCGCGCGGGACCGCTCGCGCACCCGCTCCACGCCCCGCGCGGTGAACGCCGCCGCCACCGAGCGGCGCAGCCGGGTGTGGTCCGGCGGGTCGAGGAAACCGACCGCGCCGCGGGCCGGGATGAAGTGCGGGGCGAGCCGGGTGACCTGCTGCCGGTCCATCACCGCCGCGCGGCCGAACCGGGGATCGTTGGTGACCATCCGCACGTCGTCGTAGCGGGTCACCAGCCAGGCCCAGCCCTCGCCGTTGGGCAGCGAGATCCGGGTCAGGGGCCCCTCGGCCATCAGCTCCCGCAGCACCGGGTCGAAGTCGGTGCCGGGCAGGTCCACGACCGGCCAGTTCCGCACCGGCGGGGCGGTCCGGGGGATCGTCTCTTCGCTCACGTTCGTCTCACGCCCTGGGTCTCGTCCGCGGTCTGCCAGCGGCCCAGCGACATCTCCGCGGTGATGCCGGGCCCGAAGCCCGCCAGCAGTCCGCGGGCCCGGTCGGTGGCACCGCCCTCGTCGAAGAGCCGGCGCAGTGCGTCCAGGACGACGGCGCTGGCGATGTTGCCGTACTCGGTCAGCGTGGCCCGGCTGAAGCGGAACGCGTGCGGCTCGACCTGGAGGAACTTGCTCAGGTCGTCCAGGATGCGCGGACCGCCCGCGTGCACGATGTAGAAGTCCAGGTCGGTGGCGTCCCAGCCGTGGGTGCGGGCCAGTTGCACCAGCGCCGGCGCCAGCGGTTCCATGGTGGCCGGCACCCGCTTGTCCAGCAGGAAGTGGAAGCCGGTGGCCTTCACGTCGTACATGATCCACTCTTCGGTCTTCGGGATCAGGTACGAGCCGTTGCGCTCCAGCGCCACGCCGGTGCCGCCCTGGCCGCGGACCACCGCGGCGGCGATGCCGTCGCCGAACAGGCCGTTGGAGAGCAGCGAGCCGATGCCGATGTCGGTGGGCTGGTAGCACAGCGAGCAGAACTCGCAGGCCACGATGAGCGCGTTGGCCTGCGGGTAGGCCGTGCAGAAGTCGTGCGCCCGGTTGATCGCCGCGCCGCCGGCCGCACAGCCCAGCTGGGCGATGGGTATCTGCCGGGTGGTGCTGTCGAAGCCCATCTCGTTGATCAGCCACGCGGTCAGCGAGGGCATCATGAAGCCCGTGCACGAGACGTAGATGATCACGTCGATGTCGGTGGGCAGCACCTCCGCGTCGTCCAGGGCCCGCTGGATCACCGCCGGGACCCGCGCCTTGGCCTCGGCCTCGTAGAGCTTGTTGCGGTCCTCGAAACCGGGGTGCTTCAGGGTCTCCTCGATGGGTTGCACGATGTGCCGGGTGCGCACGCCGGTGTTCTCGATCAGCCGGAGGGCCAGCGGCAGTTGGGGGTGGTCGGCGTGGCGCTCCCGCGCCAGCTCAAGCGTCTCCTCCATCGTGATCACGTGCTCTGGGACGGACACCGAGGGTCTGCACAAAGTCGCCATGAACCGTGCCTGCTTTCGCCTCCCGGAAGGCCCTTGCGCCCCCCGGTCAGAAACTGGTCCACCTCCAGGGGCGTTACCTCTCGGGGTAGACCTCCAGGGGTGTTCATCCAACGATCACCCGGCGGGACGCCGATCTCTCGCGGGGTTACTCCGTCTCGGGGACCCTGGGAGAGCGGCGCGGCATCAGGAGAGGGAGGAACCGATGGCCCGGACGGCACGGCACCTGCTGGAGACGACCACCGGAAAGCTGGCCCCCGACCCGGCGGCCAACCGGTTCGTGCCGCTGCTGGCGCGGGGCGCGGTGAGCCGGGACACGCTCGCCGCGCTGGCGCTGGAACAGCGCTGGGTGATCGCCGCCGACCGGCGGGCCTTCGAGTACCTCGCGCACCGCGCGGACGACACCCCGGACGTGGCGGCCTACTTCACGGCGCTCGCGGAGGGCGAGGCGCTCGCCGCGCGGAAGCTGGAGGCGTTCGCCGCGGCCTGCGGTGTGGGGGAGAGCCGGTCGGTGTCCCACGAACCGCTGCCCGGCTGCCAGTCCTACCCCGCGTACGTGGCCTGGCTCGCGCTGAACGGCTCACCCGCCGAGACGGTGCTCGCCGTGCACGCCAACTTCTCCGCCTGGGGCGGCTACTGCGCGACCGTCGCCGACGCGCTGCGCCGGCACTACGGCTTCGGCGACGAGGCGTGCGCCTTCTTCGACTTCTTCGCCGCGCCCGATCCGGCCCTGGAGCAGAAGGCGACGGCGGCGGTCCGGGCCGGACTGGACGGCGGCCACCTGAGCGAGGACCTCGTGCACCGCTACGGGCGGCTGCTGCAGGCGTACGAGGCGCGGTTCTGGCACAGCCTGTGGGAGCTGGAGCACCCCCGGGGCGATCAGGAGGACTGACCGCTGCTGTGCGCGATGCAGGCCACGTCGATCCGGTCGGCCAGCTTGGCCAGCTCGATGGTGAGCGCCGCCACCGTGTCCTCGTCGAGGCGGCCGCTCTCCCCGGTCTCCACCAGACGCAGCCACCGTCCGCCCATCGTGCGCAGCAGCTTGCTCACGTCGGCCGCGGCCACCTGAAGGGTGCCGCGGTCGTCGACGATCAGGGGCAGAGTCACTTCGCGGGTCACAGAGAAGGATCGTAGTCGCGGATGGCTCACGCTCCGTGCCATACGGTGGTGATGTTGCAGAACTCCCGGATTCCGTGCCCGGACAGCTCACGCCCGTAGCCCGACCGCTTGACCCCGCCGAACGGGAACGCCGGATGCGAGGCCGTCATCCCGTTGACGTAGACGCCACCCGCCTCCAGGTCCCGGACGAACCGGTCGACCTCGGCGCCGTCGCGGGTCCACACGTTCGAACTGAGACCGAAGTCGGTGTCGTTGGCGATCAGTACCGCCTCGTCCAGGTCGGCCGCGCGGTACAGCGTGGCGACCGGGCCGAAGGTCTCCTCGCGGTGGACCCGCATCTCCCGGTCGACGCCGGCCAGCACGGTCGGCGGGTAGTACCAGCCGGGCCCGGCGGGGCGCTCGCCGCCGCACAGCACCCGCGCGCCGCCGCGTACCGCGTCCTCGACCAGCTCGGCCAGGTCGGTGACGCCCTGTTCGCTGGAGAGCGGGCCGACGTCGGTGTCCTCGGCCATCGGGTCGCCCACCCTGAGCGCCTTCATGCCCGCCACGAACCGCTCCGCGAAGGCGTCGTACACCTCGGCGTGCACGATGAACCGCTTGGCGGCGATGCAGGACTGCCCGGCGTTCTGCGCCCGCGCGGTCACCGCGACCTCGGCGGCCCGGTCGACGTCGGCGGACGGCATCACGATGAACGGGTCGCTGCCGCCCAGCTCCAGCACCGTCTTCTTGATCATCTCCCCGGCGGTGGCGGCGACCGCGCGGCCGGCCGGCTCGCTGCCGGTCAGGGTGGCGGCCTTGACCCGCTCGTCGCGCAGGATGTCGTCGACGGCCGCCGAGCCGATCAGCAGGGTCTGGAAACAGCCCTCGGTGAAGCCCGCGCGGTGGAACAGGTCTTCGAGGTAGAGCGCCGTCTGCGGCACGTTCGAGGCGTGTTTGAGCAGGCCGACGTTGCCCGCCATCAGCGCGGGCGCGGCGAACCGGATCACCTGCCACAGCGGGAAGTTCCACGGCATCACCGCCAGCACCGGGCCGAGCGGCCGGTAGCGCACCAGCGCCCGGGACGCCCCGGAGTCCTTCACGTCCGTCTCGGCGGGCTCCTCGTCGGCCAGCAGCGCGGCCGCGCGGTCGGCGTACCAGCGCATCGCCTTGGCGCACTTCGCCGCCTCCGCGCGGGCCTGCCCGACCGGCTTGCCCATCTCGGTGGTGATCACCCGGCCGATCTCGTCCTGGTCGGCCTCCAGCAGCTCGGCGGCCCGCCGCAGCAGCCGGGCCCGTTCCTCGAACGTCGTGGTCCGGTACGTCCGGAAGGTGGCCTCGGCGAGCTGGAGCCGGCGCTCGATCTCCTCCTCGCCCATCGCCTCGTACGTCCTGAGCGTCTCGCCGGTCGCGGGGTTCACCGTCGCGATGGGCATGGCCGACCTCCCTGGCAGCGGGGTTGCGCTTCTCGACCTTCGCGCGGCGCACCGGGCGCCGCGACGCGAAGGGCCTCTCGTCAGGCCGAGTGCTCCGCCAGGCGGTCGAGAAACGCGGCCTGGGCCGTGACGATCACCTCGCGCGCCCGGTCCAGCGGGAACCAGGCCACCCGGTCCAGCTCCGGGAACTCCTGTTCCCGTCCCGACCGCGGCGGCCACTCCATCCGGAACGTGCCGGGCACGACCGTCGCCGGATCGAGGTCGGCCGCCACCGCCCACACGGTGACCAGCTTGCCGCCGGACTGCCGGACCTCGCCGAGCGGTACGGCGCCGGCCCCCTCCGGCGGCGGCAGCCCCAGCTCCTCCTGGAACTCGCGGCGGGCCGCGTCCCAGGCGGCCTCCCCCTCCTCGTACTCACCCTTGGGGACCGTCCAGGCGCCCTGGTCGCGCCGGGCGAAGAACGGGCCGCCCATGTGGCCGAGGAGAACCTCCAAGCCCTCGGCGCTCACTCGGTACAGCAGCAGACCGGCACTGCGCTTCACCGCGCCACCTCGGGATGCGCGGCGAACAGGGTTTCGAGGGTGTCGGCGTCCGCGGGGCGCTTGTCCTCGCGGTAGCGGACCACGCGGGCGAAGCGGAGGGTGACACCGGCCGGATAGCGGGTGGAGCGCTGGAGACCGTCGTAGGCGATCTCGACGACCAGGTCGGGGCGGACCGTCACACCCCAGCGGTGCTCCTCGACGGCGAGTGCGGTGAGGTGCCCGGTCTGCCAGGTGAGCATCGCGTCCGTCATGCCCTTGAAGGTCTTGCCGAGCATGACGAACGAACCGTCCTCCGCGCGGGCGCCCAGATGCAGGTTGGAGAGCTTCCCGGTGCGCCGGCCGTGGCCCCACTCGGCGGCCAGCACCACCAGGTCCAGGGTGTGTACGGGCTTCACCTTCAGCCAGGAGGCGCCGCGCCGCCCGGCGCTGTACCCGGCGGCCAGGCCCTTGACCACGACCCCCTCGTGACCGCGCGCCAGGGTCTCGGCGAGGAAGTCCTCCGCCGCCCGCGCGTCCTCTCCCTCAGCCATCAGCGTCCGCCGTACCCGCATCGGCTCCGGCACCAGCCGGGCCAGCTCCGCGTGCCGCTCGGTCAGCGGCAGGTCGAGCAGGTCGCGGCCGTCGACCAGCAGGGCGTCGAAGAAGACCGGCGAGACGGGCACCGCCCGCGCCGCCGTGGCGACGTCCGTGCGCGAGCCGACCCGCCCGGCGGTCTCCTGGAAGGACCGGGGGCGCCCGTCGGGACCGAGGGAGATGACCTCGCCGTCCAGCACGAACCGCTCGCCGGGCAGCTCCAGCGCGGCCGCCGTCACCTCGGGCAGCCGGCCGGTGATGTCGTCCAGGGTGCGGGTGTACACCCGTACGTCGTCGCCGTCGCGGTGCACCTGGACCCGGATGCCGTCGAGTTTCTCCTCCACCGCGCAGGCGCCGAGCTTCCCGGTCGCCTCGGCCACCGAGGAGGCGCTGTGCGCCAGCATCGGCAGCACCGGACGGCCCACGGTGAGCCGGAACCGGCCGAGCGCTCCCGGCCCGTCGGCGAGCAGCGCCTCGGCCACCGTCTGGAGCGACCCCGCCAGCATCACCGCCCGCCGCACGTCCGCCGGTGCCGCCCCGGTGGCCTGCGCCAGCCCCTCCACGGCGACCGCGTCCAGCGCGCCCTGCCGGACCTCGCCGGTGAGCAGCCCGAGCAGGAAGCGCTGTTCGTCCGCGGTGGCCGCGCCCATCAGCTCCCCGACCAGCCGGGTCCGCTCGGCCCCCGACCCGGCGCCGGACACGGCGGCGAGCCGGGTCAGCCGGGCGTCCACCTCGCGCACGGTGAGCGTCGGTCCGGCGGCCGGCTCGACCGGCCGGCCCAGCACCTTCCAGCCGACGCCGATCCGGCCCTGCGGCAGCCGTCCCGCGAGATAGGGGATGACGACCGGTACGTCGGCCGCCTCCGTCTCCCGGAACAACTCGGCGAGCAGGGCCGTCTTGCGGGACCGCGCCGAGGTGGCGGCGACCTCCTGGGACACACGGGCCAGCCGGGCAAGCAGCATGCCCTTCATGGTGCACCGGGAACGGCGCTCTCACACGTGCTCGGTTCGGCGGGGAGGCGTTGAGTGAGGCGTCCAGGTCCGACAAGACGCACCCGGCACGGTCCTCTCCCGCGGGCTCAGCCCAGCGGCGAGGTGTCCAGCGAGGCGTCCAGATCCGACATGATCAGGTCGCCGACGATCGCGGCCGCCGCCCGGTAGCCGCCGCTCACCGCGTGCACCACCTGCTCGCCGAAACCCATCGTGTTGCCCGCGGCGTACACCCCCGGCACGCTGGTCAGACCGGTCGGGTCCACCACGGGATACGCGCCGAACGGGGTCTCGGTCAGCTCGGCGCCGAGCTGCTCCAGCAGACCGGTCCGCGGCACGGCACGCGGGGCGACGAACACCACCGACCGCTCGTGCACCGCCCCGTCCACCAGGCGTACGCCGCTGACCCGGTCGTCCTCGACCACCAGCCCGGCGACCTCCCCGGGCACCACCTTCACCCCGGCCGCGGCCAGCCGGCGCAGGTCCTGGTCGGACAGTTCGGACTCGTCGACGGTGTGCAGGAACAGCGTCACGTCGTCGGACCAGCCGCTGACCATGAGCGCCTGGTGCACGCTCATCGCGCTGCTCGCCAGCACCCCGAACCGCTCGTCCCGCACCTCCCAGCCGTGGCAGAACGGACAGTGCAGCACGTCCCGGCCGAACCGCTCCGCGACCCCGGGGATCTCGGGCAGCTCGTCCTTCAGCCCGGTGGTGACGACCAGCCGCCTGGCCCGCACGGTCCGCCCGCCGGCCAGCTCCACGGCGAAGTCCTCGCCCCGGGCGACGCGGACCGCCCGGTCCCGGACCAGCTCGACACCGTAGGACGCGACCTCCTCGCGGCCGATCGCCAGGAACTCGGCGGGCGGCATGCCGTCCCGGGACAGATAGCCCTGCATGTGCGCGGCCGGCGCGTTGCGCGGCTGTCCGGCGTCCACGACCAGGGCCCGCCGCCGGGCCCGGCCCAGCACCAGCCCGGCCGACAGCCCGGCGGAGCCGCCGCCGATCACGACCACGTCGTACTGCTCGCTCATCTCGTCACTCATTTCGGTCACCGTGACCACCTCCACGGCCGACCGTCGCCCAAACGGTGCGGGATTGACAAACACATTTGCCGGTTCTGCAATAAAGCCATGACGAAGGACGACGTACTCGCCGGTGTCGGCCCCCGGCTGCGGCAGCTCCGCAAGGACCGAGAGGTCACCCTCGCCGCGCTCGCCGAGGCGACCGGCATCTCGCTGAGCACCCTCTCCCGCCTGGAGTCCGGGCTGCGCAAGCCCAGCCTCGAACTGCTGCTGCCGATCGCCCAGGCCCACCAGGTGCCGCTGGACGAACTGGTCGGCGCGCCGCCGGTCGGCGACCCGCGGGTACGGGCCAAGCCGATCCAGCGGCATGGCCGCACCTACTGGCCGCTCACCCGCCAGCCCGGCGGCCTCCAGGCGTTCAAGGTGCTGGTGCCGCCCCGGCAGGAGGAACCCGACCGGCGCACCCACGAGGGGTACGAGTGGCTCTACGTGCTGTCCGGACGGTTGCGGGTGCTGCTGGGGGAGCACGATCTGGTGGTCGGTGCGGGCGAGGCCGTCGAGTTCGACACGAGAGTGCCGCACTGGTTCGGGGCGGCGGGGGAGGAGCCGGTGGAGTTCCTCAGCCTCTTCGGGCCGCAGGGCGAGCGGGTGCACGTACGGGCGAGGTCCTCCACCCGATCGTGACGCCCGGGACGGTTCCCTGATCGGCAAGCGACCGCTTAGTATGCGGTGGACCCCGGACGGACGACGCAGTCGGTGGAGGCCCGCATGCAGGCATGGCAGGTGCACGAGAACGGCGAGCCGGGCGAGGTGATGCGCCTGGCGGAGGTCCCGCCGCCGACGCCGGGCGACGGCCAGGTGCTGCTGCGGGTCCGCGCGGCGAACGTCAACTTCCCGGACGCGCTGCTGTGCCGGGGCCAGTACCAGATCAGGCCGCCGCTGCCGTTCACGCCGGGTGTGGAGGTGTGCGCCGAGACCGAGGACGGCCGCCGGGTGCTGGCCAATCCCGCGCTGCCGCACGGCGGGTTCGCCGAGTACACCGTCGCGGACGCCGCAGCCCTGCTGCCCGCGCCGGACGCCCTGGACGACGCCGAGGCCGCCGCCCTGCACATCGGCTACCAGACCGGCTGGTTCGGCCTGCACCGCCGGGCCGCCCTCCAGGCCGGCGAGACCCTGCTGGTGCACGCCGCCGCGGGCGGTGTCGGCAGCGCGGCCGTACAGCTCGGCAAGGCCGCCGGGGCCACGGTCATCGGTGTCGTCGGCGGCGCCGAGAAGGCCGCCGTCGCCCGGGAGCTGGGCTGCGACACGGTGATCGACCGCAAGAGCGAGGACGTGATCGCCGCCGTCAAGGAGGCCACCGGCGGACGCGGCGCGGACGTGATCTACGACCCGGTGGGCGGCGCCGCCTTCAAGCAGTCCACCAAGGTGGTCGCCTTCGAGGGCCGGATCGTGATCGTCGGCTTCGCCAGCGGGGACATCCCGAGCGCCGCCCTCAACCACGCCCTGGTGAAGAACTACGCGATCCTCGGCCTGCACTGGGGCCTGTACAACACCAAGAACCCGCGACTGGTCCTGGAATGCCACGAGCGGCTCACCGAGCTGGCCGCCCGTGGCGCGGTCAAGCCCCTGGTCAGCGACCGGGTGCCGCTCGACGGCGCGGCCGGGGCCGTGCAGCGGGTCGCCGACGGTGTGACGACCGGCCGGGTGGCCGTCGTCCTGGAGAAGGAAGCCGCCGCATGACCGACGCCGAGGAACTGCGCCGCCGTACCGCCGAGTTGCTGGCCGCGCACCCGCCCGCCACCACCGACCGTCTCGACTTCCTGCGGGCCCGCTTCGACGCGGGCCTGGCCTGGGTGCACTTCCCCGAGGGTCTCGGCGGCCTCGGCGCGCCCCGCACCCTGCAGCCCGTCGTCGACGCCGAACTGGCCGCCGCGGACGCCCCCGACAACGACCCCCGGCGGATCGGCATCGGCCTCGGCATGGCCGCCCCGACCATCCTCAAGTACGGTGCCGACGAGCAGAAGCAGCGCTTCCTGCGGCCGCTGTGGACCGGCGAGGAGGTGTGGTGCCAGCTGTTCAGCGAGCCCGGCGCCGGCTCCGACCTCGCCGCGCTCGGCACCCGCGCGGTGCGGGACGGCGAGAGCTGGGTGGTCGACGGGCAGAAGGTGTGGACCTCCAGCGCGCACCTCGCCCGCTGGGCCATCCTCATCGCCCGCACCGACCCCGACGTCCCCAAACACCGGGGCATCACCTACTTCGTCTGCGACATGACCGACCCGGGTGTCGAGGTCCGGCCACTGCGGCAGATCACCGGCGAGGCCGAGTTCAACGAGGTCTTCCTCACCGGCGTCCGCATCCCCGACACCCGGCGCCTCGGTGAGATCGGTGACGGCTGGCGGGTCGCGCAGACCACCCTCAACAACGAACGCGTCGCCATCGGCGGCCGCCGCCTGCCCCGCGAGGGCGGCATGATCGGCCCGGTCGCGAGGACCTGGCGGGACCGCCCCGAACTGCGCACCCACGACCTGCACCAGCGCCTGCTCACCCTGTGGGTCGAGGCCGAGGTCGCCCGGCTCACCGGCGAACGCCTCGGCCAGCAGCTCGCCGTCGGCCACCCCGGCCCCGAGGGCGCCGGCATGAAACTCGCCTTCGCCCGCCTCAACCAGGAGATCAGCGGCCTGGAGGTGGAACTGCGCGGCGCAGAGGGCCTGCTCTACGACGACTGGACCATGCGCCGCCCGGAACTGGTGGACTTCACCGGCCGCGACGCCGGCTACCGCTACCTGCGCTCCAAGGGCAACAGCATCGAGGGCGGCACCAGCGAGATCCTGCTGAACATCGTCGCCGAACGCGTCCTCGGCCTGCCCGCCGAACCGCGCACCGACAAGGACGTCGCCTGGAAGGACCTGGCCCGATGAACGCGCAGCGCGACCTGCTGTACTCGGAGGAAGAGGAGGCGCTGCGCGCCGCCGTCCGGGACCTGCTCACCGACCACTGCGACCCGGCCGGCGTCATCGCCCGCACCGAGACGGACACCCCGCACGACCTGACCGCCTGGAAGGCCCTCACCGAGTCCATGGGCCTGGCCGGACTGCTGATCCCCGAGGAGTACGGCGGCCAGGGCGCCGGCCACCGCGAGGCGGCCGTCGTGCTGGAGGAACTGGGCCGGGCCGTCGCCCCCGTTCCGTACCTGACCAGCGCCGTCGTCGCCACCGAGGCGCTGCTCGGCTGCGCCGCCGGGGAGTGGCTGGCCGAGCTGGCCACCGGCCGCCGGATCGCCGCCCTCGCGGTCGGCCTGCACACCGGCCCCGACGCCGCCTTCCCCGCCGTACGCCTGGAAGACGGCGCCCTGCACGGCACGCTGACCGGCATCGCGGACGCCGCCGTCGCCGACGTCCTGCTGGTCCCCGCCGACGACGGCGGCCTGTACGCGGTGCGCGCCGCCGACGCGGCCGTCACCCCGCGCACCTCCCTGGACCTGACCCGGCCGGTGGCCGACGTCTCGTTCGACGGAGCGCCGGGCGAGCGGCTGGGCGACGCGCGACCCGCCGTCCGCCGCGCCCTGCGCGCCGGTGCCGGACTGCTCGCCTCGGAACAACTGGGGCTGGCCGACTGGACGCTGACCGAAACGGTGCGCTACCTCAAGGAGCGCAAGCAGTTCAACCGGCCGGTCGGCGGCTTCCAGGCGCTCAAGCACCGGCTGGCCGCGCTGTGGCTGGAGACCGTCCACCTGCGCGCCGCCGCCCGCAACGCCGCCGACGCGCTGGCCACCGGCCAGGACGCGGACGTGCCGGTCGCGGTCGCGCAGGCGTACGCGGCCCCCGTCGCCGTCCGCGCCGCCGAGGAGGCCCTCCAACTGCACGGCGGCATCGGCATGACCTGGGAACACCCCGTCCACCTGTACCTGAAGCGGGCCAAGGCCGACTCGATCGCCTACGGCACGGCGGGCGCCCACCGCACGGCGCTGGCCGCGCTGGTGGAGCTGCCGGCGCCGTAGCGCCTCGCAGGAAAAGCCCGCCCGAATCCGGGCGGGCTTCTTCGTGTGCCGCGCCCGAAGCCAGCGGGCTCGTTTCGTGTTCCCGGCCCGCACCAAGTGAACAGGTGCGGGCCCTTGGGCCAACTTCCCCGCACGGCCCTGCTCCTCGCCGCCTCCCACCTCGCATACTCACTGAGGTCCCGTAAGGCCTACCAGGGAGGCAGAGCAATGGCCCTCACCACCCGTCGCAGAGCCCTCACCACCCTCGGCGCCGCCCTCGCGGGCGCGGTCGCCCTGCCCGCCGGCACCGCGCTGGCCGGCGAACACCCCCACCGCCCCCGCCCGTTGTGGCGCGCCCACGCCCACAACGACTACGAGCACCCCCGCCCCCTCCTCGACGCCCTCGACCACCGCTTCGGCAGCGTCGAGGCCGACATCTACCTCGTCGACGGCCAACTCCTCGTCGCCCACGACGCGGTCGACCTCGACCCGGCCCGCACCCTGGAGTCCCTCTACCTCGACCCGCTCGCCGCCCGGGTCCGCGCGCAGGGCGGCCACGTCTACCGGGGCGAGCACCGCCCGCTGCAACTGCTCATCGACATCAAGACCGAGGGCGCCTCGACCTACCTCGAACTCGACCGGCACCTGCGCCGCTACCGGCACCTGTTCACCACGTACGCGCACGGCAGGGTGCGCACCGGCCCGGTCACCGCCGTGATCTCCGGCGACCGCGCGGCCCGGGTGCCCCTGGCGGCAGGGACCGAGCGCCGCGCCTTCTACGACGGCCGCCTCACCGACCTCGGCACCGCCGCGCCCGCCTCCCTCATCCCGCTGATCAGCGACAACTGGACCAACAACTTCACCTGGCAGGGCGTCGGCGCCTTCCCCGCCGCCGAACGGCGCAAGCTGCACGACATCGTCGGCGCCGCGCACGCCCGCGGCCAGCGGGTCCGCTTCTGGGCCACGCCCGACCTCGCCGGACCCGCCCGGGACGCGGTGTGGACGGAACTGGTCGCGGCCGGCGTCGACCACCTCAACACCGACGACCTGGCCGGCCTGGAGGCGTTCCTCGACGCCCGCGAGGCGGCGTAGCCGCCGGACACCACACGTTCGGAGGACATGTCAGCCGCCCGGACGAACCCTCCGCTACGCCACACTTGCGGCCGAACGCCGTGAACCAGACATGCGGCGTGGCGGAGGAGGTTGACGATGGCCGTTTCCATCTCTGTGGTGCTGCTGCTCGCGATTTTGGCGGTGATCTTCCTGCGCAACGGCGGGCTGAAGGTCTCCCACGCGCTCGTCTGCCTGCTGCTCGGCTTCTACCTGGCCGGCACCAGCATGGCGCCCACCATCAACAGCGGGCTCGTCGCCACGGCCGAGATCGTGAGCGGCCTCAGACCCTGACCTCTCCGCTCCTGGGCAGCGGTTCGTGCGTCAGGCGGCCGAGAAGACCCCGATCCCGTTCGGGACGGGGCGCTCGGCCCCGCCGCTGGGGTGGTTGCGCACCGCGACCGTGCTCGCGCCCGGTGCCCGGGTCACCAGCGTCGTCGAGCCGCCGCCGTCCAGGCTGAACCCCTCCGTCGACCCCCGTGCCCGCAGCGCCTCGGCGACCTCGGCGATGGTCAGGCCGGACCGGTACGCCGACGAGCCGTCCACCGCGAGCAGCAGTACGCGCCGCCCGGCGTCCGCGATGCCCACCGCGGTCCGCACGGCCGACGTGCGGTCGTCCAGCCCCGGCAGCGGTTCGCCGCCCGACAGCACCGGATAGCCGCCGAGCGCGAAACCGAACGCCTCCTGGGACGCCGACGCCACCAGGCTGTGACTGACCGTCACGGCGTCCCCGGTGGCGACCTTCCGCAGCTGCCGCGCCCCCTCCTCGCGGCCCACCAGCACCGTCGTGTCCGGGGCGATCGCTCCGCCGCCGGGAGTGCCGGACGCGGAGACGACCCGGCCGTCGCGGACCGTCACCTCGTAGGTCTCCGTACTGCACGCGGCGGCCCGGTCCGTGTCCGTGCCGCAGGTGGCCCGCGCCCGGGAGGCGCTGCCCCACTCGCCGGTGAAGGCGCCGACCGAGTCGACCGGCAGCGCGTACTGGTTGAACCCACCGAGCGGCAGCGTGCCCTCCGGCGTGCTGACCTTCCCGTCCAGGGCCAGCCGGTCGAGCCGGGCCCGCCGGTCGGCGCCGACCCCGAAGACCGCCTCGGTGGTGACGCCGGACGGCATGGCCGGACCGAAGCGCTGCCCGTTCGGCACCGCTCCCTTCAGCGCCCGGCCCTCGGCGATCGCCGGGCCCACGCTCGCGCCGGTCGCCTCGACGCCCGGGTGCTGGCTCTCGGTGATGTTGAAGAAGTCCCCGTTGACGCCCCCGACGGCGCCCTGGTCGCCGGCCATCCGGGAGACCGTGGCCCGCGCCGCCACCGCCCCCGGGTAGAGCAGCCCGAGCCGGGTGTCGGGGACGCCGAGGTCGACACCGAGCACATGGACGTGAGTGGTCCCGCCCGCCGCCGGCAGGTCGAACTCCTCGTAGGTCACCCCCGGCGCGATCTCCACGGCCGCCGGTACGGCGCCGGCCGGCGCCGCGCCCACCAGCGCGCCGAGGGCGACCAGGAACGCCAGTGTCCGGCGGAGTGCTGCACGACGCGTCACAGACGCCCCCTGATGTCTCGTCAGTCGCTCGGGATCAGGGGAAGTGCATCAGATCACGGTTGCCGCGGCGGCCACCGAGGGCCGAAGACGCGGGAAAGGGCGGCAAAACGCACTCCCTCGGCGGTGCCGAATGGAGGACGCGGGCGACGGCGGCGCCGTCGCGGCCGGCCCGGTGTCTCGTGTCTCAGCCGTCCAGGACGCCGTCGCGATGGAGCACCGTGACCCGGTGGAAGTTGCAGCCGGCCGGCGGCTCCGCGGTGGGCCGGGTCTGGTGCGCCTTGAGCGCGATGCTCACCAGGCTCAGCAGGAGGTCGACATCGGTCTCGCAGTCCAGATGCACGGTCACCCAGCGGGAACCGGGGACCAGATGGATCGCGCTGGAACCGCCGAGGTCGTAATGGAAACGCTGGATGGCCCGTTGGGTCAGGTGCAGGTCCACGTCCCGGTCCGAGTGGAAGTGGACGATCTCGTCACGGACGGAGCGGAGCGCCTGTCCGGTACCGCAGCTGGCCGGCCCCGCCGTGAGGTCGGGCCAGTCCTGTAGTCGCTCCAGGGCACGCTGGGCCAGAGTCATGCCCCTATCGTCGCTCCATTACCGTCCGGCAACCAGTAGTTGAGCGATTTGTAACCGGGGCGTGAGGTAATCGGTCCGGCCCGCGGAACCCGACCGCGTCAAACGCACGGGAAGCGCCGCGCGGTCATACGCGGCGCTCCGTCGTCGTGAGCACAATAGATCATGGTCGTACGGACGACCACGCGTTCCTACTCGTCCAGGCAGCCGATCGTCCCGATCGGATAGTCGTTGCCGGTGGAGGTCGCGGTGAACCCGAAGGTCACGCTGCCGTCCGCGGCTATGGCCCGGTTGTGGTCCACGTTCCGCACCGTGACGGAACCGTCGGACCCGGTGGACAGCGCTCCGTTCCACACACTGTTGATCCGGGTGCCGACGCCGGGCGTCCACTGCACGGCCCAGCCGTTACGGGGTTCCGTTCCGTGGTTCATCACCTCCACGGAACCCTGGAAGCCGCCGCTCCAGCTGTTCTGCACGGTGTACACCGCCATGCAGGACCCCGTGTGCGGCGGATCGGTCGGCGTCGGGGTGGGGGTCGGGGTCGGGGCCGGGGTCGGCTCCGGAGTGCCGCCGGAGCCGCGGATGCCGGTCACCTCGCCGTTGCCGCCGTCGAAGACGATGTCGGAGCAGGAGAAGAAGTTCTCCTGGCTGTCCGACCGCACCCACTGGATGAAGAGCAGCGCGTCACCGGAGCGGCCCGACGGCAGCGCCAGGTCCCAGTAGTAGTGACCGCCGTTGCTCCCCGCCGAGCCCTGCTGTGGCGGATTGGTGACCGTCTGTATCAGCTCCAGGTCGTCCCAGCCCAGCTGGGAGGTCGGCGACCAGCCGGGCTCGGTCAGATAGACCCGGAAGTCACCCGGATGGGCGGCCCAGTTGCTGTACTGCAACTGGATCGACGCCCCGGACGTCAGATGGGTCTTCGGCCAGTCGGCGCGGGCGGCGTTGTAGGCGGCGAAGTCGTACGGCGAACGGTCACCGGCACTGCACAGCGTGCCGTCCGGCACGTAACCGGCGCCCCGGCCGCCCGCGTTGGAGTCGAGCACGGCGAACCAGTTGTACAGCGCCGTCGCTCCGCTCTCGTCCAGCGCGTCCTGGCAGGCGGGATTGGTCGGATCCAGGGCGCCGGTGCCGGTGATGGCGTCCAGTTGGCAGAGGTAGGTGCGTGAACCGGGCGTCATCGCCACGCCGTGCGCCTCCGCCTCGCTCTGCCCGAGGACGGTCAGCCCGAGCGCGCCGAGCAGGGTGGCCAGTACCGCCGCGAGGGAGAGGAGTCTGCTGCGTCGAGCCATGGAATCTCCAGTTCCTGATGTGGTGTCGGGTGTGGTGCGGGTCCTTTCGCTGATGCGGCCGGCCCTGGTTGGTCCGGGCCGGAGCCCTCAGGCGGTGGTGCAGGCGGTGCCGTTCAGGGTGAAGCCGGCCGGCTCGGTGAACGTCCCGCTGTAGGTGCCCTGGAAGCCGAAGGTCTGGCTGCCGCCCGCCGCGATCCGCGGCGCGTGGTCCGGCCCGCGCACCGTCACGGCACCTGTCGCCGGGGTCACCGACGCGTTCCAGGCGTGCGTGATCTGCTGCCCGGACGGCAGGGTGAAGGCCAGCCGCCAGTCGTCCACGGGCGCCGGGCCGGTATTGCCGACCCGGACGTCGGCGGTGAAGCCGCCCGGCCAGACCTGCGTGCTGTAGGTCACCTCGCAGGCGGCCGGGGTGCCGGGATCGGTCGGCTCCTCACCGCCGGTCACGATGGCCGACGAGAACGCGTCGACCGACAGTCCCGCGCCGTTCTGCCAGGGCTCGAAACCGGCCTGCACGCTGGTCAGGTACCAGTCGCTGCCCGCGAGGCCGCGGGAGACGGCCTGCCGGACGAAGTCCATGACGTCGAAGCTCCAGCTGTCGACGGCCGCCGGCGCGACGAAGGACAGCACGTCGTTGGAACCGTTGCCGCCCGACCACACCTCCCAGCTCCGCCCGCCGACCGTGGCCGTGCCGACCTGGGAGCCGATCGGCTGGATCGGACCGACCCGGTCGAACCAGATCATGATCTCGGTCCGGTTCACCCCGTCGGTCCGCGGCGTCGGGTCCAGCCAGATGTCGTACGAGGCGTTGTACACGGCGTCGTCGACGAAACCGTACGAGACGCTGCTGGGCGCGCTCGATATGCCGTCGACGCGGGCGGGAAGCGCGGTACCCGGCGAACAGACGGTGTAGTGGCAGCCGTTGAAGACCGACGGGTACGACTTCGGCGCGCCGTTGGTCGGTACCGAGCCGTCCGCTTGGCTCACCTGGAAGCCGGTGCCGGTCACGGTGACGCACTGCTCGGCGCTGGTGCCCCAGCGGTTGTTCTGGACGACGTAACGGTCCTGGATCGTGGCCGTTCCGTACTGCTCGCAGATCGTGGTGTCGGCGGCGCCGGCCGGTGCCGCGGTCGTGGCGAGCACCGCGATGAGGGAGAGGGCCATGAGCAGCGCTCCGAGGAGGCCGCGCAGGGTGGGGGCCCGATGCGGGGACGGTTGCATGTGGGGGTCCTCTCTGGGGAGGGGTGGGAGCGCTCCCATCGCTTGTCGTGGGGGACTGTAGGAGTTGTTCATGTCCCTGACAAGACCTCGCGCGGCCGAGAGTGTGCGGAGGGCGGACCGGCCGGTTCGGCGCGGTCACATGAGGTTGACCAGTCTGATGTAGCGGGACCAGTCCCACCGCGGACCCGGGTCCGTGTGGTCGCTGCCCGGCACCTCGTGGTGCCCGATGATGTGTGCCCGGTCCTTGGGAATGCCGTATCTCGCACAGATCGCCGAGGTCAGCGCCGCCGAGCTCTCGTACAGCGCGTCGGTGAAGTACGCCGGCTGGTCCACCCATCCCTCGTGCTCGATCCCGATGCTGCGGGTGTTGTAGTCCCAGTTGCCCGCGTGCCAGGCGATGTCGGCCTCGCGGACGCACTGCGCGAGGTGTCCGTCGGAGGAGCGCACCACATAGTGCGCGGACACTTTCTTCTGCGGGTTCTGGAAGATGGCCAGGGTGTCTCCGTAAGTCTCCTGGGTGACGTGGATGACCACGTAATTGACGGGATGGGCCGTCGGGCGGCTGGAAACGGTGTAGTTCGAACCGCTCGCCGGCTGCCACTCGGCGTTCGGCTGGTCGACGTCCTGGGGCCGCGCTTCGGCCCGGGTGCCCGACAGCAGCACGTACGGAGCGGCGACGAGGGCGGCGCCGCCGGCGAGGAGCCGTCGTCGGGTGGGGAGGGGGCGTGCTCGTTCCATGGGGGTCGCCTTTCGGAGATCGGGGATGCGGGGCTCGGGGACTTTTTCGGGTGGTGTGCTCAGGGTGGCGCGCACACCCGCACGAGCACTGTCATGACCCGGGCCCGCCGCCAGGTGGCGCGGGGTCCGGTGATGGCGTCCGCCGTTTTCGTGGCGGTTGCGTTCCGCGTGAAGCACGGTACGGGGAGCGCGGGTTGGGCAGAAGGAAGGGGCGGTGGCCGGTGGACAGCCGTCCGCCTGTGGATAACTCCGTCACCCGATCGAGTGGGGGCCAGCTGTGTGGCGTGGGCGGCGTTCGGGACGGTGTGGCGCGGGGCGTTTGAGAGAGGCGCGCGGTCGTCGGGGCGGGGCGGTCGGGTCAGGCCGGATGAGGCCGGGAAAGCGGGAGCCGGCCGGATGAGGCCGGGGATGCCAAAGCGGGCCGGATGAGACCGGGGAAGCCGGAGCGGGCCGGATGCGCCCCGGGATGGCGGAGCAGACCGGAGGACGCCCGGCGTACCGGGTGCGGACGGCTCAGGCCCGTTCCGCGATCGCCGCCGGGTCGTCCAGCACCGTCCGCACGACCGAGTGCGCGGCGCCCAGCAGCGGCCCCTGCGGCCCCAGGGCGGACACGGTCACCGGGCAGGCCGGACCCGCGGTGCGCCGGGCCAGTTCCTCGCTGAGCGCGGGCAGCAGCCAGGGGGCGAGCTCGGCCAGGGCACCACCCAGCACCACACTCTCGGGGTCCAGCAAGTTCACCGCGCCGGTCAGCGCGATACCGAGCGCGGTTCCCGCACCGGTCAGGGCACGCCGTACCCGCTCGTCGCCTTCCGTCGCGCGCTGCGCGAGCAGACCGACGCGGTTCTCGCCCGGTGTCAGACCGGACGCGCGCAGGACCGCCTCCTCGCCGGCGTACTGCTCCAGACAGCCGTGTCCGCCGCAGGCGCACGCGGGGCCGTCGGGGTGCACCGGAACATGCCCCAACTCACCGGCGAAACCCCGGGTGCCGCGCAGCAGCCGCCCGTCCACGACCACCGCCGCGCCGATGCCGATCTCGGCCGAGACGTGCAGGAAGTCCCGTGGCGTGCGGTCACCGAGCCACAGTTCGGCGAGCGCGCCGAAGTTGGCCTCGTTGTCCACGGTCAGCGGCAGGTCCGCGGCCAGTAGTTCGCCGAGGTCGGTGTCGTGCCAGTCGAGGTTGGGAGCCCGTACGACGGTCGTGGCGTCCCGTGCCACCAGACCTGGTACCGCCACGGCCAGCCCGGCCGGCCACAGCCCTTCCGCCTCGGCCTCCGTGACGACCCGCCGGACCAGGCCGGTGAGCTGTTCGAGCACCGGTCCGGCGGAGCGGCCGCGGTTGCCGCCGTGGCGGACCGCCCGGGCCCGCATCCGCCCGCGCAGGTCGACCGCGCACACCGCGAGATGGTCGACACCGATCTCCGCACCGATCCCGGCGGGTCCGCTCGCGCTGACCGCGAGCGCCGATCCGGGCCGGCCCACCCGTCCCGGGCGCTCGGGTCCCAGTTCCTCCAGCAGACCCGAGCGGATGAGCTCGTCGACGAGGGTCGACACCGCCGCCCGGGTCAGCCCGATCCGTGACGCGACGGCGGCCCGGGAGAGCCGGCCCTCGGCGCGGACGGTGTGCATCACCCGGGCGAGATTGCGGCGGCGCATGCCCTGTTGGGTGTCCGGCAGCGGGCGCCCGGACCCCGCCGGGTGCGCGGTGTGCGGCGGTGCGGTCATGCCTCCTCGGTTCTCGGTCGATGTCCATGTCGACGCGCGTGACGCATCCTGCTGCCCCCGGCACGCCGCCGCGCG
The DNA here is from genome assembly GCF_052216785.1 of Streptomyces sp. JW3. Taxonomy (NCBI): domain Bacteria; kingdom Bacillati; phylum Actinomycetota; class Actinomycetes; order Kitasatosporales; family Streptomycetaceae; genus Streptomyces; species Streptomyces sp. JW3. The sequence goes on from NZ_JBQOUX010000037.1 coordinate 63,562, forward strand.
CGTCGGCGCGGAAGGCGCGGAGCGCGGCGCTCACCTGGTGGGCGCGCTCCGCTCCAGCAGCGGGGCCGCGTCGGAGAGTACTCCGGAGATCCGCGCCAGCGTCGCCTCGTCTCGCTCCACGGCGTCCAGTACCGGCCCGGCGGCGGTGTTCCAGCGCCGCGCGACCGCTGCCGCGTCCTCCCCGGTCAGCAGCCCGGCCGCCTGCGCCGCCGCGCCGAGCGCCACCAGTTCCCGGGCCTCGGGAATCTGCACCGGGCGTCCCGACAGCCGCCGTACGGTCTGCTGCCAGGCCGTGCCGCGGGCGCCGCCGCCGATCAGCAGCAGGGGAGCGGCGGGGTCGGCGTCCGCGTCGAGGACCAGGTCCAGGGCGCCCAGCAGGGCGTGCACGGCCCCGTCGTAGGCGGCCTGGAGCACCTGGCCGCCGGTCGTGTCGTGGCGCAGTCCGTGCAGCAGGCCGGAGGCGCCCGGCAGGTTGGGGGTGCGCTCGCCGTCGAGGTACGGCAGGAGGGTGACGCCGGTGCCGGGCTCGACGGCCTCCCGGTCCAGCCCGAGCAGCGTCGCGACCCGGTCCACGGCGAGGGTGCAGTTGAGGGTGCAGGCCAGCGGCAGCCAGTCGCCGCGCGCGTCGGCGAAACCCGCCACCGTGCCCGTCGGGTCGGCGGAGCGGTGCCGCGACACCGCGTACACCGTGCCCGACGTCCCCAGGCTCATCACCGGCACGCCGGGACTGACCCCCAGGCCCAGCGCGGCAGCCGCGTTGTCGCCGGTACCGGGCGCGACCAGGGTGCCCGTGGCGAACGGCAGGTCCTGACCGCCGCGCACGGTGCCGGCCACCTCGCCGGGCCGCACGACCCGGGGCAACAGTGCCGGATCCAGGCCCACGCGCGCGAGGGTCTCCTCGTCGTACGCCTCCGTCCCGGACGCCCACCAGCCGGTGCCGGACGCGTCGCCGCGGTCGGTGGTCCCCTCGCCGGTGAGCCGCTCGGTGAGGTAGTCGTGGGGGAGGCGTACCGCCTTGGTGGCGCGGACGGCCGCCGGCTCGTGCTCGGCCAGCCAGGCCCACTTGGTGACCGTGAACGAGGCGCTGGGCACACTGCCCGTGCGCTCCGCCCACGCCTTGGGGCCGCCCAGCTCCTCGACCAGACGCCGCGCGTGCGGCGCGGAACGCACGTCGTTCCAGAGCAGCGCCGGACGTACCGGCTCGCCCCGCGCGTCCAGCGTGACCAGGCCGTGCTGCTGTCCGCCGACCGACACCGCGGCCGCCTCGTGCGCCGCCTCGCCGCACTGGCGCAGGGCCTCGCACAGGGCGTCCCACCACTGGCGCGGATCGCTCTCGCGGCCCGCCCCCGACGACACGGTGTGCGGGGCCTGGCCGCTCGCGACGACCCGACCGGTGGGCACGTCGACGACCAGTGCCTTGGTGGACTGGGTGGACGTGTCCACGCCGACGACGAGCGGACCCTCGGCTGCTGACATCGGGCTACTCCCTCTTTCCGCGGCTCTGCGCGATTCCGGCCTGGGGTTCCAGGAGTGTCTCCTAACGGGCTTCCGCATCGAGGATCCGGGCCGCGGGATCACGGCCGTCACTCCTCGGAGACACCCTGTCCCTTCCCAGGAATGCGTCCGCATACTAATTTGTAAAGTGCCATGACGAAATAGCCGCAAGCGAGCAAGGAGCCGTGACATGAGCTACCAGCCCACTCCCGAGGACAGGTTTACGTTCGGTCTGTGGACCGTTGGCTGGCAGGGCCGGGATCCGTTCGGGGACGCGACGCGGCCGGAGCTGGATCCGGT